>JAJUGF010000105.1 GCA_029268495.1 Gracilibacillus sp. | reverse complement strand
TGCAGATGGGAATAATAGTAAACTAGTAAAAATGATTGAAGCGAGTGTTGTAAATTTTACCTTTTTAAACATATGCTTACCTCCTGTGATGATCTAATTACTAGACTAGCAGTTGTAACATAAACTTTCAGTATGAAAAAAATTCCTGATGATAGAATAGTAGGAACGACAAGAGGCAGAAAAAATTAACATTAGATATGTTCACTATAAAATGTGGAGAACTTGAGAAATATTACTATAAATATGTCAAGTGTAATCGTTTTGTAAACTCTAGAATTGCTAGATTTATTCATAAAAAAACACCCACTCGCTCTATATTAGAACGAATGGGTGGGAAATTAATTTCTAATTAAATGATCGAATGCGCCTAATGCAGCTGTCGCACCAGAACCCATTGAAATAATGATTTGTTTATAAGCACTATTTGTACAGTCACCAGCTGCAAATACACCAGGAATACTTGTTGTTCCACGGTTATCTACAATGATTTCACCAAATTTGCTACGCTCTACAGTACCATCTAACCATTCTGTATTAGGTACTAAACCAATTTGGATGAATACACCACTAAGTGCAATATCTTTTTCTTCTTCTGTATCTCTATCTACATATTTTAAACCTTGTACTTTATCTGAACCGTAAATTTCTGAAGTTCTTGCGTTTGTAATAACAGTAACATTTGGTAAGCTAAACAAACGATCTTGCAACACTTTATCTGCTTTTAGCTCTGGCAGAAATTCTACAACTGTTACATGTTTTACGATACCAGCTAAGTCAATGGCTGCTTCCACACCAGAGTTCCCGCCACCAACAACTGCAACATCTTTTCCAGCAAAAATGGGACCATCACAGTGTGGGCAATATGCAACCCCTTTGTTTTTGAACTCTGCTTCACCAGGTACATTAATATTTCTCCAACGAGCACCTGTTGAAAGCACGATCGTTTTACTCTTTAACACAGCACCATTCTCTAATTCAAGTTCAAATATATCTTTTTTGTGTAATGCTTTAGCTCGCATAGAGTTCATAATATCTACATTGTACTCACGAACATGTTCTTCCATGTTTGCAACAAGCTTAGGGCCTTCTGTGTAAGGTGTTGTAATGAAGTTTTCAATACCTAGTGTATCTTGTACTTGTCCACCGAAGCGTTCTGCAACAATACCTGTACGAATCCCTTTACGAGCAGCGTAAATTGCAGCACTTGCTCCAGCAGGGCCACCACCGACAACTAATACATCAAATGGATCTTTTTCATTTAATTCGTTTATATCTACACTGCTACCTAAAGCTTCTAAAATACTTTCGATTGTTTGACGACCATCAACAAATTGCTCGCCATTTAGATATACAGAAGGAACAGCCATGATATCTTTTGATTCCACTTCCTCTTTAAAAGCAGAACCTTCTACCATTGTATGTGTAATGCTAGGATGTACAATACTCATAATATTTAAAGCTTGAACGACATCCGGACATTTTTGACAAGATAAACTCACATATGTTTCAAAATGATAAGAACCTTCAAGTTTTTTAATTTGTTCGATAACTTTTTGTTCTACTTTCGGTGCACGACCACTTACTTGTAGTAATGCTAAAACGAGTGATGTGAATTCATGACCAAGTGGGACACCAGCAAATGCTACGCCAGTATCCTCACCTGTACGGTTAATACTAAAACATGGAGTACGATCAAAATTCCCATCCTCGATCGAAATCATATCAGACATACTTGCAATTTCTTGAACAAGTTCGTCTACTTCTTTTGATACACTATCAGAACCGATTTGTTTTTTTATAACAATTTCACTTTCTAATAGTTTCAAATATTCTTGTAGTTGTGATTTAATTTCTTGATCAAGCATGTGTGGACCCTCTTTTCTTATATTTTTCCAACTAAATCGATGCTTGGTTTTAATGTTTCGCCGCCTTCTTGCCATTTAGCTGGACATACTTCACCTGGATTGTTACGTACATATTGTGCTGCTTTAATTTTGTTAAGTAATTGGCTTGCGTCACGACCAATACCTTCAGCAGTAATTTCAGCTGCTTGAATCACGCCATCTGGATCGATAATGAATGTTCCACGATCAGCAAGACCTTGTTCTTCACGTAATACATCAAAGTTTTGAGATATGATATGAGATGGATCTCCAATCATTGTATATTCAATTTTACCGATTGCATCAGAAGTTTCATGCCATGCTTTATGTGTAAAGTGTGTGTCTGTTGATACAGAGTATACTTCCACACCTAGTTTTTTCAATGCAGCATATTGATCTTGTAAATCTTCTAGCTCAGTTGGACATACAAATGTAAAATCTGCAGGATAAAAACAAACAATGCTCCATTGTCCTTTGAAATCTTCGTTAGATACTGTTAAAAATTCTCCTTGACGGAATGCTTCTGCTTGAAATGGTAGTACTTCTTTACCTATTAGTGACATGTAATTGTCCTCCTTGAATTGATTTTCTTTAGTATTATTTCATTCGCAGAAATTCATGCAAATAAAATAATTATTAATCTATACTCATTATAATAAAGGGAAAATGAATGTCAAGAATAGTGAATAAAGGAATTGTTGAGCCTTTTAAGTGTAAGCGCTTTAAATTATTTCTCATTTGAATAAATTAATTAATAAATCAGAAGTAGGTTAAAATTATAAGGATTAAGAAATGGTGTAGAAGTGCATACTGTAAATGTTTTTTTGAGTGGATGTAATGGTAAAGATTACGCTTACTTACAAGTAGTTGACTATAAAGTGAAATTTAGTTACATTGGTGATAGGTAAAATTATGAATTTTTTGTGAACATTTCAATTTAGTAAAGGAGATGAGCATATGTCTGGACCCGCTTTAAGAAAAGTAACGAGTCATGAAGCAATTCACGACGCTGCATTACAAGAAGCAAGAGAGCTGACGAACATTATTGAAAATCTAATGAAAAATAATGATCGTGAGCGAGCTTTACAAGTTGCACTTATTGCTATTGAACACTGGGAAACGAGAACATTAGCACATGCCGAGGCAGAGGAGGAGGGATTATATTTAGAAATTGCATCAGAATCAGAAGAAAAAAAACGAATCATTACGCAATTAATCCGTGATCATGACTTAATGCGTAGAATCGTTGCTATGCTGAAAGATCAACTTATTCACAATGGGATTACTGAGCACAGTATAAAACAACTTCACACATTAATTATTATAGATGAATACCATAACGCAGATGAAATGAAAGTTCTACCAAATCATTAAGGTGGTGTTTATAATATGTCCGCACAACAACCGCTTCTCACTGTTTCACCATATCTATATCAAGAACTAATTGATACATTAAAAAAAGTAAACATTCATTCATTCGATATCCAAATATACGCTTTAGAGGAACAAGATAAAATCACAATTATTGCTTACTACGGTGAAAGTTTTCAACAAAAGCAGCAGGGTACTTTCTCATCACATATAAAAAAGAACGTAGATCAATCCTATTTAGATTTTTGTGAAAAGATTGGGGAATCTTGTAAAGAAACTTTGTTAAAAGATTATTTCAAAATGATGAATTGAGAGTATATCTTTACAAGTAAGTATGACGGAAGCAAATCCAATAAAATATGTGGAAGCGAGGGAATGTGATGTTTTTTTATGAACGAGAAATGCAGGTAGGCCAAGATAGACAAGATTTAATTGAGATTTTATACATGCGTTTTGGACAACTCCCCCCTGAACTAGAAGAACAATTATACACAATAGAAGATTATGAAACAATCGATCGTTTGATTCTAGTTGCCGCAAATGTTCCTACACTATCTCTTTTTATAGAAGAAATGTACGAGGGAAATCGTTCTTTTAAGTTAGTAGGTGAACGTTTCAATCCGGTTGCACATTTAAAAAGAGAGGGTGATTCAAATGACAGATAATCCATTATTTAAACACCTCAAATTCTTAACTCCAGGAAACAAAATAAATCAAGGTTTTACTGAGGAAAGCAAAAGAAGTCGAGATTGGGAAAAAACATATAGAGACCGTTGGGCACATGATAAAGTCGTTAGGTCTACACATGGTGTAAATTGTACCGGTTCATGCAGTTGGAAGATATATGTGAAGGATGGGATTATTACTTCAGAGACTCAACAAACAGACTATCCAACAACAGGTAAAGACTTTCCTGAGTATGAGCCAAGAGGCTGTCCAAGAGGAGCGAGTTTTTCATGGTATACGTATAGCCCAGCACGAGTGAAGTATCCATATGTACGTGGAGATCTATATGCGATGTGGAAAGAAGAAAAAGAAAAAGGCTTTGATCCTGTACAGTCATGGATTAACATTACAAAAGATAGCGAAAAAAGAGAAAGATACGTCAAAGCAAGAGGAAAAGGTGGATTTGTACGAGCAGATTGGACAGATATTTGTGAAATGATTGCGAGTGCAACCATTGCAACAATACAAAAATATGGTCCAGATCGAGTAGTTGGTTTTAGTCCAATACCAGCAATGTCAATGGTAAGTTATGCGGGAGGATCTAGATTCTTATCATTAATTGGTGGAACAATTTTAAGTTTTTATGATTGGTACGCAGATTTACCACCTGCTTCTCCACAAGTGTGGGGAGATCAAACGGATGTGCCAGAAAGTGCAGATTGGTATAATTCAAAATATTTTATTATTTGGGGGACGAATCTACCTCAAACAAGAACGCCAGATGCACATTTTATGGTAGAAGCAAGATACAACGGTACAAAAGTTGTAGGAGTAAGTCCTGATTATGCTGAATATGAGAAATTTGCAGATTTATGGCTACCTGCACGAGCAGGGACAGATGGTGCACTTGCAATGGCAATGACACATGTAATTTTAAAAGAATTTTATGTGGACAGACAAACACCTTATTTTATTGATTATGCAAAAAGATTTACGGATTTGCCTTTTGTTGTCTGTATGGAGCCGACAAGTGATGGCTATCGTTCAGGACGATTTTTACATGCGAGTGATGTATCCAATGAGCATGAATTGGGAGAATGGAAGCCAGTCGTTTGGAATAGTGTAACAAATGCAATTGACACCCCTAATGGAACGCAAGGGCATCGCTGGGATAGTTCAAATAAATGGAATCTACAATTGACTAAAGAGGATGGTAGCGAAATCGATCCTCAATTGAGTTTTTTGCATGATCATTCGACCATTATCGAAGTGGAATTTCCTTACTTTGCTAAAGAGGTCGGGGATGTCGTAAAACGCGGTGTTCCTGTAAAAGAAATGATACTGTCCAATGGAAAGAAACAATATGTTACCACAATTTACGATCTAATGATGGCACACACAGGTGTGAATAGAGGATTACCAGGTGATTATCCAACAGATTATAATGATCCAAAGCCATATACTCCAGCATGGCAAGAAAGTATTACAACAGTTCCACGTCAACATGTTATACAAGTAGCGAGAGAATTTGCAGATACTGCTGAAAGAACACAAGGGAAAGCTATGATAGCAATGGGAGGAGGAACAAATCATTGGTTCCACAGCGATCAAATTTATCGCTCTATTCTTAATCTCATTCTATTAACAGGCTCCCAAGGCGTGAATGGTGGTGGTTGGGCGCATTATGTTGGTCAAGAAAAGGTAAGGCCAATTGAAGGTTGGCAACAAGTAGCATTTGCAAAAGATTGGGGAATCCAACCACGTCTGCAAAATGGAACATCTTTTTTCTATTTTGCAACAGATCAATTTAGATATGAAGAAAAACCTGATACTGAAAAAGGTCAATGGAATAGCAAATATCAAAAAATGCATCCAGCTGATGTCAATGCTTTAGCGGCAAGGTTAGGATGGTTGCCTTCCTATCCACAATTAACTCAAAATAGTATTGATATCATCCGAGATGCCAAGAAAGATGGTGCGATAACAGAGTCGCAAATTATCGGAATGGTAACAGAAAAGATTAAAAAAGGTGAGTTAGATTGGGCAATTGAGCATCCTGATCATCCTAATAATTTCCCGAGAGTGTTTTTTAACTGGCGTTCCAATTTACTTGGTGATAGTGGTAAAGGACATGAGTATTTTGTGAAGCATCTCATTGGTGGAGATGATCAAGTATTAGCAGATGATGATGTCTCATGGAAACCAGAATCTGTGCAACTAGCTGATAAAGGTGCAGAAGGTAAGGTTGATTTATTTGTTAGTATTGATTTTCGAATGACAAGCTCAGGTCTATTTTCAGATATTGTTTTACCTGCAGCAACATGGTATGAAAAGTATGATATCTCGACAACAGATATGCATCCATTTATTCATCCATTTAATGCTGCCGTAAATCCACCATGGGAAGCCAAAAGTGATTGGAACATTTTTAGAGAAATTGCAAAAGTATTCTCTACATTAGCAGAAAAGCATTTACCTGGAACAACGGAAGAATTAATGATGTCACCACTCGGTCATTATTCTAAAGGTGAAATTGCGCAACCAAATGGTGAAATTCGTGATTGGCGAAAAGGTGAAACAGAAGCAATACCAGGAAAGACAATGCCTAATATGCATATAGTAAAACGAGAATACAGCAAAACATACGATAAAATGACAACAATTGGAGATAGCTTAAAAAATGGATATGGTATGAAAGGTGTATCTTATCCGGGCGAAAAAGTCTATGAGGAATTAAAACATCGATTAGGCACATCTAAGCGAGAAGGGATAGGAAAAGGTCATCCTGAATTATATAAAGATACAGATGCTATTGAAGCGATTCTATTAATGTCAGGTGCTTCAAATGGAAAGCGTGCAGTAGAAGGATGGAAATCATTAGAAAAGAAAACAGGACAACAGTTAGAGGATATTGCTAAAACAAGAGAGGAAGAAGCTTTTACTCTTGATGATTTAACAGCGCAGCCTAGACATACGATTTCGACACCTGTTTGGAGTGGGCTTGAAAAAGAACATCGACGTTATTCTCCATTTACTGTGAATAAAGAGTACTCGATTCCATGGCACACCCTAACAGGTCGTCAAAGCTTCTATCTTGACCATGAGATGATGTTAGATTTTGGCGAAGCATTACCAATATATTTACCACCACTTGCACATGGGCCTTATATTAAAGGAGAACAGGAAACGTTACATGATGAAAAGTCACTTACTGTAAGGTATTTAACACCACACCAAAAGTGGGGAATTCATACAATGTTCACAGAAGCAAGTCCAATGGTTCAATTATTTCGTGGTTGGCAAGTTGTGTGGATGAATGAAAAAGACGGGCATAAAATTGGCTTGAAAGATAATGATTGGATTGAAGTATATAATCGCAATGGTGTGATTGCAGCTAGAGTTGTTTTAACCTATCGTATTCCAGAGGGGATGGTGTACATGTATCATGCCCAAGATCGAACAATGGGGGTTCCTGGAACGACAATAGGCAAAAAAAATCGTGGAGGTACTCATAATAGTGTTACAAAAATAACAGCAAAAGCGACACATATGATTGGTGGATATGCTCAACTAAGTTATGGGTTTAACTATTATGGTCCGACTGGTAGCCAACGAGATACGATGGCAATTATTAAACCAATGAAGGAGGTCGATTGGCTTGAAGATTAAAGCACAAGTAGCAATGGTTATGCACTTAGATAAATGTATTGGTTGTCATACTTGTTCTGTAACATGTAAAAGCACATGGACGAATAGACC
>JAJUGF010000104.1 GCA_029268495.1 Gracilibacillus sp. | reverse complement strand
TTGCGATAAATATATTCACTTGGTAATTGTTCATAGACCTTTTGCATATTTCGTTCTAATTGTGGACAAACAGTACCACAATTTGTATACATAAATGTGACAAATAACAAACGATCTTCTTGGAATGAATCAAGAGGATATATTCGGTTCTTACTATCCTCTAAAACAACATTAGGAATCATCGGTTGTTCTTCTTTTAAAGCAATGGTTCTTGCTTGTTCTGCTGTAAATGCACGAAAGTTATCTGTGCCTAGAAGTAAGACAACAAAACCTATAATGATTACAACAACACATGCGATCACTTCACGTATGATTTGTTTATTTGTCATTCGAATCGCCTCTTTTTAGTATAACTGGTATGGGACAAGCAAATTGTCCCATACACAATTACCATGTTTTAAATGGCGGTGAACCTGGAGGTGCGTTTACAATCATATCGACAATCGGAATGACATATGCCATTGCTACGACTGCTAGTAATAAAATCGACCATAACCCCCAACGTTCTGTCCACATTGGAACAGATGGCTGATCTTCTTCGGGTTCTGCAACAGGATACTCTGTCGTTCCTTTTGGTGCAAAAAACATCATATGGAATACTGCAAATACTTGGATGATGACACCAATCATTAATAATGTTGCGCCAGCTGCGAAGATATACTCATAATGGAACCAATTTAGTGCAGCTTCCATACCCCCATATGTCGTGTCAGATGTACGACGTGGATCTCCGATTAATCCTGCAATATGCATAGAGAAAGCCATAATTGCCATGCCTGCAGTCCAAATCCACGTTTGAATCACGCCGATTTTGTTCATACGCTTCGTTAATTGACGTTTGGATAAGTGCGGTATTAACCAATAACATATACCGAAGAATGTAAGTACCACAGACACCCCAACAGTAATGTGGAAGTGACCCACAACCCACATGGTGTTATGGATTACTTGGTTCATTTGATTACTTGTATTTACAATTCCTCCTGCACCACCTGGAATAAATGCAATCATTGCAATCATCGGTGCAAGGAATCGAACATCATTCCATGGCAATTTCTTAAACCAACCAAATAAGCCTTTGCCACCTTTTTTCCTTCCTGCTTTCTCCATTACATAGAACATCGCAAAAGCAGTCATTAATGATGGTACTGCAATAGATAAACTCATAAATACATGCAAGAATTTAATCGTTAATGAAATGGCAGGATCAATAATTTGGTGATGGAATCCACCAGGTATATTTAAAATAACTAATAATATAACAACTAAGCGAATTAATTTTTCGTTGAAATGTTTACCACCAATTATTTTTGGAACAATAATATACCATGCACTTGTTGCTACGAGATACCAAATGTTCACAAGTGTATGACCGAACCACCAAAATAGTGTTCTAGTGACCATCACATTGATTGTTTCTGTGATGCCAAGTACCCATGGGATAATCATAAATACTTCAATTGTTACACCAAGACTCGCGAAGAACCATAGAATAAAGACACCCATAGCAAAGAATGCAAGAATTGGCGTAGTTTGACCTGGATGTGTTTTGCGCCAGTGTCTATAGTTCAAAATAACAGCTAGACAGACTGCCCAAATACCAATAACTAATACAACTAAACCGAAATAAAAGATCGGATGTGCCGCTAGTGGTGGATAAAAAGTATAAAGTACAGATGCTTCATTTAAAACAATCATCGTCACAGCCATCACAACACCGATTACTTTTAATACAATACCAACCCAAATTAATTTTTTAGCAATAGGCAATAGCCCGCCGAATGAATAGGATAAGTTGGCTAACTGATACCCCATCGTGAATGTTGCTGTAAAAACAACTAACAATAACAATCCGTGTGCAGACAAGACTTGATAATAGTTAAAGCCACTGGGTAATGAATAGAGGCCTGCTCGTTCTAGTCCTTGAATTAAGCCTAATATCCCACCAATCAAAAGTGTGGCAAACGCTATAGTAAAATATGTTTTTGATATAAGTGCATCTTCTGGATTAACTCCAAGTTTGAGCCATTTGTTTTGGTTTACTGTTTCATTTTTGACTAATTCCATCTCCGTTTTCCCTCCTTACTTCACGGTGATTTTTGTAAACATCGCCTGATGACCGATACCACAATATTCATTACATAGAATGAGATATTCGCCTGGCTCATTGAATACTTGAGTAATTCGTTGGATATGTCCAGGTAAAACCATTGCATTAAGGTTTGTTCCTGGAATTTGGATACCATGTGATACGTCTTTTGAAGTCATAATAAATTCTACTTCGGCACCAACTGGTACTTCGATATCACCAGGATTAAATGCAAATGTTTCTAGAGTCATAACGACTTCATATTTATTCTCTCCGACTTCAAATACACCAGGTTCATCAAAAGGTGCTTGTTCATCTACTTTTTGTGGATCGATAATGTCTTTATTACTTGGAGGCCCCATTCCAAGTGCAAATGTCTGATAACCAACGATTGCCATGAATATAACCAGAATACTGACACTGACAATCATCCAAGTTTCTTCTAATTTTCCCATTAGATTAACCCCTTTCTTCCTACAACCTATCAAGTTTGATTGTGAAAAAATTGTGAAGAATGTAACTTATAACTAGCCAAAAAAACATACTTATCGGTATAATTATGGTAGAATTATATTCTAGCCATATACAATGAAAAGACACCAATCCACATTAATACAATTACAATAGCAACAATGGATACAGAAGCAATTGTTCCTTTTGCAGAATGATCTTGATGGGTGTTTTTTTTCGCGCTAGCCATACATCAGCCCCTCCTTTTAGTTTGGTTGATTAAAGATTACCGTATTTGGTAACACTGTATTGTGAGTTTAATCACGATAAAAGTGTGATATATATCAATACGTAATGTTGAAAGAACATTTAAGATGGGTAAAGAAGTAAATTAATTTGAAAAGGGGAGTAAACAATGAAGAAAATAGTATTCGTATTCATGGCACTTACATTAACAATGGTTTTGGCAGCATGTGGTGGAGATGACAAAGATAGCGGAGGAGATGCAGCTTCTGGAGATGGAGAAACTGTGAACATCAAAGCATCGAATTGGCAATTTGATCAAGAAGAATATACTGTTCCTGCTGGAGAAGTAACAATCAATTTAGCGAATGAAGATGGATACCACGGTATCGATGTAGAAGGAACAGACATTTCCATTGATTCAGAAGGGAATGCAACAGCAACATTAGAACCAGGAGAATATACAATCCGTTGTAACATCCCATGTGGTACAGGACACGAAGATATGGTAGCAACATTAATCGTTGAGTAATAACAAAAGCGAAAGCGCCCGGTAGAAACGTAGTGACTGGAATGCAGCAACAGAAATAAAGGAATCACGGAGAGCATGCGAACCGATGATGACTTATTGAAAGTTGATGCGTGAAGTCACCTAGTTTCTGGAGTGAAAAAAGATGCCACTAAACTTCCAAAAGGAGTTTAGTGGCATCTTTTTTAATGAACAGAGGAAGACATACCGCACTTGTTCACTCTATCTTCTATTCATACTTACTGTGAAAATACATGGTGCTTCTTTATATATAAAGTAACTAAAATTTTGATGAGATTAGTTTTACCATAATAATTTAGCAGTCTCTCACATGATGAGTCTTTTCTTTTTGCATTTCTTTTTGCTATGATGTGAGGAAAGAATACAATTTTATAATACGAGAGGAAGTCACAAAGAGTATGTTAGAATATGGTGTTTACTCATTAACAGAGAGATTAGCTAATCCAATTACAAAGAATATCCTTACATTTAAAGAAAGAATAGATCAATTAGTAGAATATGGTGTATATGCAGATAAGAAAGGCATCCATGTGTTTGGTTTAGGAGAACATCATCGTCTTGATTATGCTGTGTCAAGTCCGCAAATGGTGTTAGCTGCAATCGCTGCAAAGACTTCAAAGATTAAGTTAACTGCACTTACATCATTATTGAATACAACAGATCCTGTTAGATTGTATGAAGATTTTGCGACACTTGATTTGTTATCAGCAGGTAGAAGTGAATTAACGATTGGTCGAGGAGCATTTGTCGAGGCATTCCCACTGTTCGGATATAATGAACGAGATTATGACGAATTATTTGCAGAACATCTACATTTGTTAAATAAATTAAATCATACATCTATTGTAACGTGGAAAGGTAGACATCGATCTTCATTAAACAATGCAGAAATTGCACCAAGAGCAATGCAAAAAAACATACCAATTTCTATTGGTGTTGGTGGTACATTAGAAAGTGCAGAAAGAGCTGCAAATTATAAGTGTGGTCTAACTGTTGTTATGATTGGTGGTATTGTAAAGAAATATAAGAGATTAGTAGATACATATCGAAAGCATTATGAGGGAGAACACCCATTTGTTTCCATAGCAGGACACACATTTATTCGAGAGACAGAAGAAGAATTAGAAAAAGAATTTTACCCATACTACGCTACTTATTGGGAACACTTAACAAAACAAGGGATTGGTGGTGCAATGGGTGTGGCACGTAGCGACTTGGAGTTTGTTACTAGTAAGGAATCTACTCTAATTGTAGGTACACCAAAACAAATCATTGAAAAAATCCAGTATCAAAAAAGCTTGTTTCAACATCAACGTTTTTATGCCCAAGTAGATTTCGGTGGACAATCAACAGAGTCTGTAAAGAAAACAATAGATTTATTGACAGAAGAAGTAATGCCCTATGTGTAAAAAAAATTGTTTTGAAAACCCACATGTGTAGATATATGTGGGTTTTAATATTTTTAATAAATTTTCAATTAATGTGTTCTATACACGGAAGATTGTGTCTGATTTCCACCTACTGTTGTGATAGGAATCACACCAATACTAATTGATAATGATTATCATAATAGTATAAAAGAGCACGAAGGAGGTTTAAGTATGTCAGAACCATTTGTTGAATTAGATGTAAGAGAAGATTTAGCTTTAAAGAAAGAACCATTCGATAAAATTATGAAAGCAGTGAAGGAACTGGAGGATGGTCAAGCTTTTGTACTTCACGCACCATTTAATCCAATCCCGTTGCACAAAGTTCTTGGAAGAAAAGGATTTACCTACGAAGCAGAAAAGAAAGAAAAAAAGCATTGGATAATCACATATAGAAAGAAAGTGGGTGAAGAGTAATGGAAGTGTTAGATAATAGAGGATTACAACCGCCACAACCAATGATGCGTACACTAAAGAAATTAGAATCATTAGAAAAAGGTGCAAAATTAGCGATTATTAATGACAGAAGACCAATGTTTTTATATGAAGAATTAGAGGAATTAGGATTTGAACATGTTACAACAGCAAATGAAGATGGAAGTTATCAAATAATTATTACGAAGCGGTGAGTCACGTGATTCAGTTAAAATCAGAAACCAATATTAAAATACCACTAACATACATTATTTTGGGAACATTAGCCTTTTCCATTGCTCAAATCATTTTATTTATCCATTCTACTAATTTACTTATAGGTAATTTTCGAGTACCTGAAATATGGATGGGAGCACATGTGTTAGTGTTAGGATTTGCCATGTTAGTAGTGATGGGAGCAATGTACCAACTTGTTCCTGTTGTGTTTTTAACAAAAATATGGAGAGAATCTTTTAGCTATATTCAAATGACGATAACAATTGTCGGTGTAATTTTATTTTCTATATTGATTGGCATCAATCCATCACATGCGATTATTGGTGGCCTTCTAGTTGTTATTGGCTTTACATTGTTTATTATTCAAATGTTAGTCACAATCTTCCAATCAAAAAATATAACAATCATGTTTGGATATATTGTTACAGCATTATGTTGTCTATTTATAACTATCTTATTAGGACTCCTTTTAAGTTACAGTTTTGCAATTGGTGGTTTGTCTTTTCATGAACCATTATTTTACTCACATATTATTGTAGGTCTTATCGGATTTTTTACCTTTTTAATATTTGGGTTTTCATTAAAGTTAGTCCCTATGTTCAGTTTATCACATGATTTCACTTTTTCTTATGCTAAATGGGCCTATTGTCTGTATAGTATTGGATTGCTTACACTTATCTATTCAGTGTGGATAGATAGAAGCATTTTAACAATAGTAGGGTTTTGCTTATTGGCAGCGGGATTCACATGTTTCACTATGAACATTTATAAAATTTACAAGAACAGATTAAAGAGGAAATTGGATACATCATTTTTCTTTACACTTATTGCATTAGTACATGGAAATATAATTCATATTCTTGCGTTTATATGCAGTATTAGTATGGTATCAGATCGAAGAATATGGAGCTTACTTATTTTTCTTTATATCTATTTTTGGATTATTTTTAGTATTATCGGTTATTTATACAAAATCGTACCATTCTTATGGTGGACATATAGTTACTCTATGAAAATCGGCAAGGAGAAAGTGCCAACCCTGAAAGAGATGATTAATGAAAGAGTAGGCAAAATACTATTTATTAGTTTCTTCTGTTCGATATGTCTATTTGTTCTATCTTATTTAATCGGGAATCAGTTTATTTTGATTATTTCCCAGGTAATACTCACTATTACGACAATTGTTTACACACTATCGATTCTACATGTTTTGCAAAAATAAGGAGATGACATGAATGACAAACTATATTATAAATGGATTGTATGACGTGATTGATCCAGAGTTAGGTATCAATATCGTAGATTTAGGATTAATATATGAAGCGACTTGTGAAGGAAATAAAGCATATGTCAAGATGACTTTAACAACACCTGGCTGTCCTTTGCATGATAGCATTGTAAATGGTGTAAAAGAACGATTATTACAATTAGAGGAAGTGAATGATGTGCAGGTAGACTTAGTCTTTGACCCTGCATGGAATCCGTCACTTATGTCTGAAAAAGCGAAGATGACATTATTTGGTTAAAGTGATACGTAGTAGATGGATATACGTAAAACTTATGATATAATTAATTGTGAAAGCGATTAATAGGAGGGAATAGCTTGTCATACAACAAAATACGTATTCCATTATTGACAATTATCATTATTATTATGGTACTTGACTTATCAGGTATCATTTATGTACCTGGTATCGTCATTTTTCTGATTGCATTTGCGCTCATTGCATACAATATTTATATTAGAAATAATGCGAAAAATTATCATAAATCTAAAAAGGATTAGACATTATTCTTGTCTAATCCTTTTTAGATTTATGATTTTTATCTGAAAATCAGCGAGAAAACCCCCATCTTCAAACCGTAGTTATGCGAAGCGAGCGAAGGGTAAGTGGGGGATGAATCGCCTTTTTTGACGTTATATTTAGACAGAAAATACTTTGTTTGGTAAAATAAAGTATATCGAACTCATGTTCTAATTGTATGAAAAATCAAAGTCTGAATCGAGGTGAAAACAATACTGGTGAACAAAGCTTACAAATTTCGTATCTATCCAAACAAACGACAAACAGAATTAATCAATAAGACCATTGGTTGTACACGATTTGTATTTAACTTCTTTTTAGGTAAACAAAAAGCGAAAGATGCCTACTGGTATATCTGTGAAGAAATGGTTCAAAATGGGCAGCTACCTTCTAACCAATGGAAAGGTGCATTTCTGAATAAATATGATACCATGAAACAAATCCCTAACCTAAAGAAAACCTATGCATTTCTGAAAGAAGTAGACAGCATTGCTTTGCAGAAATCTGTTGAAAATTTGGCTAATTCCTATA
>JAJUGF010000103.1 GCA_029268495.1 Gracilibacillus sp. | reverse complement strand
TACTTCTGACATATTACTTTCGAAAGTTATTGCGATGTAACTTGACAGTATCTTTTCCTGAATTAAAGCAACATCTGTTGTTATCACTTTTTCATCAAATGGTAGAATGTTTGCTAAGTCATGTATAGAATCAATGGTTAAATCATGACAAAATGGAAGTATATTTGTTTGCAACTTGTCTGTATCAATTAAAGATTTATAGTAATAAAGTTTGATTTCTTGATAATTACCAAAATCAACTTGAATGAAATCATCGCTAGCTGACATGATCGTTATAAGGTCATAAAAAGTATTTATATTATGTTGTGCATTTTTTTGTTTTTTGCCTTTCGGAAATAGTCTCATAGGTAAATACCTTTCTAAACAATAGATGATACTCATAATATGTGTGATTTTTAATAAGATATACATAGAATATTACATATGAAGAACTAAGTTACTATGGAGGAATCACAATGGAATCAATTGTAGAACCAAAACAAGTGTATACGTATCAAATCATGTTAAATGATATCAAATTGTTGAAACAGACATATCCATTCCTTGTAGTTGAAGAGATAGGAATGTCTGTTGATGAGAGAAAGATTATTGCGGTGAAAATTGGAAATGGTAGCAGACCGATTATGCTAAATGGTGCGCATCATGCGAGGGAATGGATGACCACAGCATTATTAATGCATATGTTGGAATATTATTGTAAAACATATACAGAGAATCAATTGGATGATTTAGCCATTTGGTTTGTGCCAATGGTCAATCCAGATGGTGTCACATTAGTTCAAGAAGGTGTCGAACAATTCGCTGAAAAAGATTTTTTATTGCAATTGAATGAGAATTCTATTGATTTTGCAAGTTGGAAAGCAAATATTCGAGGTGTGGATTTAAATCGTCAATATCCAGTGGATTGGGAGCATATTGATGATTATGTTAGAAAACCATCAAAAAGTATGTACAAAGGTCCTTCACCATTAAGTGAACCCGAAGCAAGAGCTTTATATGACTTTACTATATTGCATCAATTCCATGCAGTTGCTTGTTATCACTCATCAGGAGAAGAGATTTTTTGGAAGTATAAAGCAGATGGTAAGTTAATAGAGGAATCGTTAAAGCTAGCGAATCAGTTAGTGACAGCAACAGGATACACATTAATCGATCCGGGTGAAAATCCCAGTGGAGGAGGATTTACGGATTGGTTTTTGATGAAGCAAAAGCGTCCATCTTTCACTATGGAAATTGCACCATATGTAGGGCCTAGACCTGTTCCGTTAGAGTTCTATGAGGAAATATGGGAGAAAAATAAACATGTTGGTCTTATCCTTGGAAGAAATGTGTAATGCTTATCATTATATTATAAATAAAAGGATGATATGATACCATTTTAAAGATTGATTATGTAACCTTCTGACTTGCCCAAGCCAGAAGGTTACAAAGTACATGTAATATCCAAACGATTCGGTAAATATCTTTCACTTTGTTCGTATTTTTACAGACTAAGAAATTCTATTGTCCTTATCTTTTTTCAAACAATGTGTATCATGCATGCTTTGATTGTTTTAATGATTCTTGTATTACGTTCTCATACCCATTTAGTAAATGCTCAAATTGATCGTCCCATTTTTGTTTTTGTGCATAACGGATGGCATTTTCCTGCAATTGAGTATACCATTCTTGATTCATTAAAACAGATAAGATCGCTTTGGAGAATGCTTTTTTATCATCTTCGTGACATAAAACACCAGTAAAACCTTCTTGAATGATTGTCTTTACTCCACCTGCATTTGCGCCAATGACAGGTGTCCCACATGCTAACGCTTCTAATACAACATTCCCAAATGTCTCGCTAGCAGATGGAAAGACAAATAAGTCACTTGCTGCAAGGATTGGTGCAATGTCACTTTGTTGTAAAAATCCTGTGAATGTAATTTGTGAACTGGAATGTTCAATTAAATCATCTTTAGAAGGTCCATCACCTACGATAAGCCAATGTATGTCATCATTGATGTAAGAAGGCAGGGAATGAAATAAATATGTAAGTATGTCAACGTTCTTCTCTGGTGCAAGTCTTCCAACATAAGTTAAGATATATTTTTCTTTAATTTGATATTTTTCTCTAATAAATGTTGTATCATAATTTGGATGGAAAATTTGTGTATCTACACCTCTTTTCCAAATATCTAAATGATGAAAGTTGCGTTTGGATAGTTGTTTTAATGTATAAGAAGAAGGAACATAAAGCCGCTGCATTGGTTGATGAAACCATTCCATATAACGCCACAATGGTTTTTTTAACAGGGTAAGATGATAATATTGTAAGTAATGGTCAAAATCGGTATGATAGGAACCGACTAACGGTATATGCATTTTTTTCGCTAATTGCACACCACATAACCCGATAGAAAAAGGTGTGGCGACATGGATGATATCTGGTTGAAAAGATTTCAATAATTGACGTATTTCATTTTTATTGGGAACAGAAAATCTACAATCAGAGTATAAGGGGAATGGAAAGCTAGCTTGCGGATAAATATGATTGGTTTTTTCTTCTCGCTGTTGCTTTGGTGAGATGACAATAAAATCATTGTTTGTTTTCTCTAAGTAAGCAGTAAATCTACCTAATGTTTTTGCAACACCATTCACATCCGGAAGAAATGTATCTGTGAAAATAGCAATTCTCATTTTAATCAACACCCTTCTCATTATGTCCTATCATCAAAAGCATATGATGAATAGATGTAAAGAACAACCGATTTATGTTAAGAATGTGTAAAATAAGAAAAAAGCCAAATGTGATAATATCTGCACATTTAGCTTATTGAATCGTATATCGTTATTTACAAGCTGGACAAAATCCGTAAATCTCAAATTTGTGATCTTCAATCATAAATTGTTGTAATTCTTCACTGATTTGCTCCATTGGACAATGATGAATTTCTTTTGTGACACCACAAGTTTTACAAATAAAGTGATGATGGTGACTATGAGCACATTTCAATCGAAACTGTTTTTCTCCGTTTAGTTCCGTTGTTTCAAGTATATCTAATTGTACAAATAAATGAAGATTGCGATAGATTGTGTCAAAACTAATACCATCATAACTTGGTTCCATATTTTCTAATAAATCTTTAGCAGAACGATAACGATTTTCGGAAACGAAATATTCTATCATATGTTCTCTTTTCTCCGTGTATTTATATCCTTTTTCTTTTAATAATTGAAGTGCTTCTTTTGTGTTCATTCACTCACCTCATCATGTAATCGATGTTTTCTTATCACGAAAGCTGTGGCAATTTTTTTTACTGTAATTGTGATTATCAATAATAGAATTAATATCATTACAATCGTTCCACCTGGTGGAATTTCTAAATAATACCCACTAATTAAGCCAGCAATGACAGCAACTTCCCCATAGATTATCGCATAAATAATCGTTTGTTTGAATCCTTTTGCTATTCGTATACTTGATGCAACAGGTAATGTCATTAATGATGAAACAAGTAATACACCAACAATGCGAATAGAGGCTGCGATTACTAGCGCTGTTAATAAAATAAAAATAAAGTGTATCGTTTTTGCGTTAATTCCTGTGACACTTGCATGTTCCTCATCAAATGATAGTAAGAATAGTTCCTTATAATATACAAAAATAACAACACAAACAATAAGTGCGATTACACCAATACTCATTAAATCTTGTCTACTAACAGCAGAAACCGAACCAAACAAATAACTATATAAATCTGTATTAAAACCATTTGCAATAGATATAAATATAACACTTAATCCAACGCCTGCAGACATGATGATAGGGATGGCTAATTCTTGAAATGCAGCATATACTCTACGTAATCGTTCAATAAACAATGATCCGATTACCGAGAATCCAAGTCCAGAATAGAATGGTGTGAGTAAGACTGCACCTGTTTTCTTTTCTAACAATAATCCAAATGCAATTCCAGCCAATGTCACATGCGATAGGGCATCTGCAATTAAAGATAGTCTTCTTACAACGATAAACGTACCTAATAATGGTGCAATGATTCCAATAATAATACCAGTTAAAAAAGTATTCCTTAAAAACTCGTATTCAAAAAAGTTAGCTAGCATGAAATTTCCTCCGACTTATTAATGTTGATGTGTAACTAAATTTAGTGGATGACCATAATACTCTGATAATTGTTCCTTCGATAATGAAGAAAAAGTATTTGGATTTCCGTGAAAATGAAGTGTTTTGTTTAAACATACGACTTGTTGTGCGTGATGTGTCATTGTACCGATATCATGTGTCACTAACAACAAACTAATGCCTTGTTGATTTAGTTCATGTAACAAGTCAAAGAATTTCTCTACATTTTCTGCATCCACACCAACAGTTGGCTCATCCAATATGAGTAATTGAGGATCACTAACAAGTGCTCTTGCAATGAAAATTCGCTGTTGTTGACCACCAGACAGATCGCCGATATTATCATATAAATAATCCAACATACCGACTTTGGCAACCGTTTCTTTTATTTTCATTTTGTCTTGTCTTGTTAGGCGTTTCATAATACCTAATTTAGCAGTTAATCCCATTGCAACAACTTCATAAACTGTCGCAGGGAAACCTTTGTTAAAACTATTTGCTTTTTGGGATACATATCCTATTACATTTTTTTGCTTAAATTTTTCAATTGGTTGTCCAAAGATTTCAATTGATCCACTAGTTGGTTTTTCGATACCTAGAATTAACTTAATTAATGTTGTTTTACCGCCACCATTTGGTCCGACCAAACCAATGAAATCCCCTTCTTTAATTTGAAATTGAATATCATCAAGCGCTTTTCTATGTCCATAACGAAAATGAACATGCTCCATATTTACAATGGCCTTAGCCATAAGCATTCTCCTTTATTAAAAATAAAATATAAAAGATAAAATGAGTATTCAAAAAGTGTTGGAATACTCATACATTGTTTCTATTGTTAATTCAAGTAATATCGATTACTCGATTTAAGATAATAAAGCTAATCATATTATATCGTAATGATTACGTTTTGTAAATGTGTATGAACAGATGCATTGGTAAAAGGGAGATAAGTGTGTGGGATAATTAAAAAAAGAAATAAGACCTCAGTTCAAAGAAAGGTCTTATTTCCATATTTGTGATTATTTATCTAAATCGCTTAAGTTAGTGTACTGGTAACTGGCTCTTGTATTGTTGAAATTGTTGATAACTCTGCTCACAAGCCTGGATAGTTGCTTTGTCTAAACTATACCAGCCATGCTTAAACATCATATTATATAGTTCACGTTGACAATTTTGAGTGTCTTCAAATATGTGTAAGATATCTTGGTATAGGGTTTGATTGCTTGCTTCATTTAATGCTGTACTATATGCCTGTGTCAAATACTTTTCTGTCGCAAGTATGTCATTAATAAAATCTCGATCATTCATTGCAGTTGTTTTGGTGATTTGTGTTTCAGGGTTTTGAACTTTATTAGACATTGGCTGCATGTCCATACCTCCATTTACATCATTTTACTCTTATTATCATTTAGATGCTCGATTATCATTTGGTAATGTTTTTCATGCATCTTACAAGCTTTTTCAATCGCTTCTTTTACTTCAGGAATGGTGCATTGTTGTGCAAAAAAATGAGCTTTTTTGGCTGCATTTAAATTCCATGACAACATATCTGTTAAATATAAATGATCCTTCGTACTAATCATTTGTGGCGGTTGTTGCATAATGTTTTGATTCATTTGTTGTTGCATGATGATCCTCCTTACATGTTGTGTGAATGAAATAACACATTAGTTTATGGTAGACATCGACAATCCCATAAATAGTAACTCACAAGTATTTTGTGTAACATGATAAGAATTATTCATTCAAAGGATATGTTGTATTGTTTGCTTTCTATTTCATTTTTTCGTTAAAATAATAATAGGAATAAAGAAACATGGGAGGTAAGAGTGATGAGCGTAACTTTTTATTGGTATCCGAAATGTAGTACATGTCGAAAAGCAAAGAAATGGCTAGATGATCATGGGGTAACGTATCAAGCTGTACATATTATAGAAGAGAACCCTACAAAAGAAGAATTGAAAGAAATAATCGAGAAAAGCGATTTGCCAATTCAGAAATTCTTTAACACAAGTGGACAAAAGTATCGAGAACTTGGATTAAAAGATAAACTGAAAGAAGCATCTACAGAAGAGAAGTTAGATTATCTTGCCTCTGATGGTATGTTGCTAAAAAGACCTTTAACTGTAAGTGAAACGAAAGTGACAGTTGGTTTTAAAGAAGAAGTATTTGACCAAACTTGGAAATAAACGTTATATTAATAGTATATTAGAAGTAAAGGTACATATTTTTTTAAAAGCGAAGAACTTTTATCATAACTAGGAGGGTATACATTGAATCTACCTAAAGAAAGATTATACTCAGATGAGCATGAATGGGTATTAAAAAATGATACAACTGTACGAATTGGAATTACTGACCATGCACAGTCAGAACTAGGCGATATTGTGTTTATTGAACTACCTGAAATTGGTGACGAGGTAGTAAAAGGAGAACCTTTTGGTAATGCAGAATCTGTAAAAACAGTCTCTGAATTATATTCTCCAATTAGCGGAAAAGTTGTTGCCGTGAATCAACACCTATTAGATAATCCTGAATTAGTCAATGAATCACCATATGAGGAAGCATGGATGATTGATGTAGAGGTTGCAGATTCCAATCAACTTGAAGAACTAAAGAGTGCAGACGAATATGATCAAATGATTAATGAAGAATAAAGAAAATAAGCATTCGTAGTATGTGCTGCGAATGCTTCCTTTATATCTATTAGTAAATAAATTGGAAACATCTTATGAAAAGGTATATCTTTACATTACTATCCCATAGAATAAACTAAGTTATTTTTGTTATAAGAATGAGAGTGAACTTATTCGTATGTGAAGTAGGTGAACGGATGTCAAATGAAGATGTGAAATTAATAATTGTAGAAGGTAAATCAGATAAAGATAAAGTAGAAAAATTAATAAATGATCATGTGGAAATTGTTTGTACGAATGGTACGATTGGTATAGAAAAATTAGAAGGTCTAATTGAAACATATGATATGGAAAATCGAGACGTATATATATTAGTTGATGAAGATAAAGCGGGTAAGAAGTTACGAAAGCAATTATCTAAAGAATTGCCACATGCTTCACATATTTATGTTGATAAAGCATTTAGAGAAGTAGCAGCAACACCAGAAGCTGCGCTAGCAACGGCATTAATTTCATCTCATATTATGATACATCCAGATTATTTATCAAGATAAAATTAGTTAGAAATAAACGATATTCGTATAGTAAGATTTTTTCTAAATGAAATAAAAGGTGATAGAAATGAAAGAATGGAATTCAGAAACAGAAGCAGCACTTAGTAAAGCAAATGAGAATATACTAATTTTTATTCACACCCCATTCTGTGCAACATGTCAATTAGCTGAGAAAATGCTTCATATAATTGAACAAACAAATCCTAGCAGAGTGATATACAAATTAAATGCATCCCTACATCCTAATTTTATGAAGAAAAACAAATTAGAAAGTGTACCTGCATTAGTTTTATGGAACGGAACGCTACAAGCAGAACCTATTTATAAGATGGAATCTGTCACAAACTTATATCAAATTGTAGAAAAATGGGAACAGAAATAGCTTATATCTGAATAAATGATAGTAAATAGCCGAAATTATTAAGTATGGTTAGGTAAT
>JAJUGF010000102.1 GCA_029268495.1 Gracilibacillus sp. | reverse complement strand
TTCGATTTGATCCTGCAAGAATTCCTTCATATGTTATATCTGGCGTTGGTTTTTTAGGTGCTGGAACTATTTTAATAAGTGGAAGAACCATACGTGGGCTGACGACAGCAGCATCGATCTGGTCTGTTGCAGGGTTAGGACTAGTCATAGGTATTGGCATGTATAAAGAGGCGATATTTACGACAATAATCATATTAATAAGCCTAGTTCTATTGAACAAAGTAGAGAAAATAATTAATAGTAAACAACACAATATCTCGTTTGAAATCAATTTAGCAAAAGAGAACAATCCAGGAGACTTTCTCGAGCAACTACAATCATTCCCAATGGAAATTAGAGAGTATGATGTGATTAGCAATGAGGATGGGCGAAAGAAAATCAAAATGTATGTGGAAGTAAAGCAACGAAAAAAACAACTTAACTTACATGAATGGTTACTGAATCAACATGGTGTAGAAAAAATAAAAATGAAATTTAAATAATGTTTGTAAATAAATGAAAAAGGTAATAATAGTCAAGAACAATATTGTTGCAACAATTGAGTAATCATATATAATAATAATATAGTCAAATATAGTCAAAGTCAGAAGGGGGAGGGGAAATTGCGGAATATTTCAGATATTATTGAACAATATTTGAAAGAAGTGATGCAGCGTAACCAAGCCAGAATTATTGAAATAAAGCGAAGTGAAATTGCAGATCGTTTTGAGTGTGTACCTTCTCAAATCAATTATGTAATTAATACTAGGTTTACATTAGAAAAGGGATATCTTGTAGAAAGTAAACGTGGCGGTGGCGGTTATATTCGAATTAGTCGAGTGACGAATCAAGACAAGGCCAAATTAATCGATGAGATTATTAGCATGATCCAGCCAAAAGTATCTCAACAAAAAGCTTGGAACATATTAGAACGATTGCTAGAGGAGAAATTGATTACAACAAGAGAAGCGAAATTAATGGTCGCTGCATTAGATAGAGATACATTATCATTTCCGTTACCATTAAGGGATGAAGTACGGACAAGAATCATGTCAGCAATGTTACATGCCTTAAAATACCATTTGTAGGGGGTGTAGTACAATGGAATGTCAAGAATGCAAAGAGAATCCAGCAACACTTCATTTTGCGCAAGTGATTAATGGAGAAAAAAATGAGATTCATGTCTGTCATAAGTGTGCAAAAGAAAAAGGTTATTTAATGCATGATGATGAATCCTATTCATTACATCATTTGCTATCAGGGTTATTTCAATTTGACCATAATAAACTCAATCAAACTACAAAACAACCATCCTCGGACCTGAAACAATGTGATAAATGTGGGATGACATATGAGGAATTTGCAAGAATCGGTAAGTTTGGATGTACTAATTGTTATCATACATTTAAAGAACATTTGAACCCTATTTTTAGAAGAGTGCATAGTGGCAACACTGTGCATGATGGCAAAATTCCAAAACGAATAGGAAAGGACATTTCTAATCGTAAGCAAGTGAAGCAATTAAAGTGGAAGTTACAACAATTGATACAAGACGAGGCTTTTGAAGAGGCGGCTAAGATTCGTGATCAAATTAAAGAAAAGGAAAGAAACCTTCACCAAAATGGAGAGGGGGAAGTGTAATGGGTTTAGAACAATTCATTAATGAAGCAATAAGTCCATGGCTTAAAGAAGATGGTCCTGATAGTGATATTGTGATGAGTAGCCGAATACGATTGGCTCGTAATTTTGAACATTCTCCTTTTCCATTAATCGCAAATGAGGAGCATTTGGAAGGTATTCTATATTTCTTAGAAAAAGAGTATAATCAAAAAACTTTTTCTCAATATGAGCAATTGGAATTTGTCAAAATGGCAGATTTGAAGCAAATTGAAAAGCAAGTATTAGTAGAAAAGCATTTGATTAGCCCACACTTAGCTGACAAGTCCACATTTGGTGCAGCACTTATATCAAAAAATGAGCAAGTGTCCATCATGATTAATGAAGAAGACCATATTCGAATGCAATTATATTTTCCAGGATTTCAGTTAGATAGAGCACTAGAAGAAGCGTTTAAAATAGATGATTGGTTAGAAGAAAAAATTGATTATGCCTATGATGAAGAGCGAGGGTATTTAACAAGTTGTCCTACAAATGTAGGAACGGGATTACGTGCTTCTGTAATGATGCACTTGCCAGCATTAGCAATCACGAGGAAATTGAACCGTATGATTCCAGCAATTAATCAACTTGGCTTAGTCGTTCGAGGGATATATGGAGAAGGTAGTGAAGCATTAGGGAATCTTTTTCAGATTTCTAATCAAGTGACATTAGGTAGATCAGAAGTGGATATTATTGAAGACTTAACTAGTGTAGTAGAGAAATTAATTGAACAAGAACGGTATGCGAGAACATTACTGAAACAACAATCAGAATTAGAATTAGAAGATCGTATATTTAGGTCATATGGTGTGTTAAAGCATAGTCGTATTATCGAGTCAAAAGAAACAGCGAAATGTTTATCTGATGTAAGATTAGGTATCGACTTAGGGTATATTTGTACCATTCCAAAATCTATTTTAAATGAATTAATGGTTTTAACCCAACCAGCATTTTTACAACAATACGCAAAAAGAACATTAACACCACATGAGCGAGATGTTTTTCGTGCGTCATTGATTAGAGAACGATTCACTTTGGAGCAAAGGGAGGAATAGTAAAATGATGTTTGGACGATTTACAGAACGCGCGCAAAAGGTATTGGCATTATCGCAAGAAGAAGCGGTGCGATTAGGACATAACAATATCGGAACAGAACATATATTATTAGGTTTAGTAAGTGAAGGAGAAGGAATTGCAGCAAAGGCATTGCATGCAATTGGTTTAGGTGCTGAGAAGATTAGAGAAGAAGTAGAACAATTAATTGGCAAAGGAAACCAAGTATCACAGACGATTCACTATACACCACGAGCAAAAAAAGTCATTGAATTGTCTATGGATGAAGCTCGTAAATTAGGTCATTCTTATGTAGGGACAGAACATATTCTATTAGGCCTTATTCGAGAAGGAGAAGGTGTTGCAGCGCGTGTATTAAATAACTTGGGTGTTAGCTTGAACAAAGCACGTCAACAAGTATTACAATTGTTAGGTAGTACAGAAAATAATAGTTCAAATGGTAGTAGAACAAATCAAAATAATAATGCAGCTACACCTACATTAGATTCTCTTGCACGTGATTTAACAGCCATTGCAAAAGAAGGAAATATTGACCCAGTAATTGGTCGTAGCAAAGAGATTGAACGTGTAATTCAAGTACTTAGTCGAAGAACGAAAAACAATCCTGTATTAATTGGAGAGCCTGGTGTTGGTAAGACAGCAGTTGCAGAAGGATTAGCACAACAAATCGTACAAAATGAAGTGCCTGAAACATTACGTGATAAGCGTGTAATGACATTAGATATGGGTACAGTTGTTGCAGGTACGAAATACCGCGGGGAATTCGAAGACCGCTTGAAAAAAGTAATGGAAGAGATTCGCCAAGCAAATAATGTCATTCTATTTATTGATGAATTACACACATTAATTGGAGCAGGCGGAGCAGAAGGTGCTATTGACGCGTCTAATATACTGAAACCATCTCTAGCTAGAGGAGAGTTGCAATGTATTGGTGCGACTACATTAGATGAGTATCGCAAATATATTGAGAAAGATGCAGCATTAGAGCGTCGTTTTCAACCAATTCAAGTCGATGAACCATCAGTAGAGGAATCGATTCAAATTTTAAAAGGATTGCGTGATCGTTATGAAGCACACCACCGTGTAACAATCACAGATGATGCAATTGAAGCTGCAGCTAAGTTATCAGATCGCTATATCACAGACAGATTTTTGCCAGATAAGGCGATTGATTTAATCGATGAAGCGGCTTCAAAAGTAAGACTTCGCTCATATACGACACCACCTAATTTAAAAGAATTAGAGCAGAATTTAGAAGAAGTCAAAAAAGAAAAGGATGCAGCGGTACAAGGACAAGAATTTGAAAAGGCGGCTGCATTACGAGATCAAGAACAACAATTGCGTAAAGAATTAGAAGAAACAGAGTCTAAATGGAAAGAGAAACAAGGCCAAGAGAACTCTGAAGTTGTTGTAGAGGACATTGCAAGTGTTGTATCCATCTGGACAGGAGTGCCTGTATCCGCCCTTACAAAAGACGAGAGTGAGCGATTACTCCATATGGAAGATATTCTTCATAATCGTTTAATCGGTCAAGAGGAAGCTGTAAAAGCTGTTTCTAAGGCAATTCGTCGTGCGCGTGCAGGCTTAAAAGATCCAAAAAGACCAATTGGTTCCTTTATTTTCTTAGGTCCAACAGGTGTTGGGAAAACAGAATTAGCACGTGCATTAGCGGAATCCATGTTTGGTGATGAAGATGCAATGATTCGTATCGATATGTCAGAGTACATGGAGAAACATTCCACATCTAGATTAGTTGGTTCACCTCCAGGTTATGTTGGATATGAAGAAGGCGGCCAATTAACAGAGAAAGTAAGAAGAAAGCCTTATTCTGTTGTATTATTGGATGAAATTGAAAAGGCACACCCAGAAGTGTTTAACATCTTACTTCAAGTATTAGAGGATGGTCGCTTAACAGATTCAAAAGGCCGAACAGTAGATTTTAGAAATACTGTGCTAATTATGACTTCTAATGTTGGTGCAAGTGAATTGAAACGGAATAAGTACGTAGGCTTTAGTTTTGGAGAAGAAGAACAAAATTATAAAGATATGCGTGCAAAAGTTACAGCAGAATTAAAGAAAGCATTCCGTCCTGAATTTTTAAATAGAATTGATGAGACAATTGTATTCCATTCATTAGAGAAGAAACATATGAAATATATTGTCGAATTAATGGTGAAGGAATTACAAAAACGATTAATCGAACAAGAAATAGACTTCACTTTATCTGATAAGGCAATTGAGAAAATTGCGAATGAAGGATTTGATCCAGAATATGGCGCGAGACCATTGCGTCGTTCTATTCAAAAGAATGTCGAAGATCTATTGTCAGAAGAACTACTAAAAGAAACAATTAAAAAAGGTCAAAAGGTAAGTATTGACTTAGATGAAAAAGGAAATTTTGTTGTTGCATCATAAATAATGTGGAAGGAAAATCGGAAGGGTCTAAGCCTTCCGATTTTTGTCCTACATAATAATAGTTACACACTTTTTACATAGTAATTTAACTAAATTGATAGAACTCTGTAACTTTCATGCATTATCTATCGTATATAATAATAGGGGAGGGTATATTTTGGCTAAAAGAAAATCAAAGTTTGTTTGTCAATCATGCGGTTATGAGACACCAAAATGGATGGGTAGATGTCCAGGGTGTAATGAATGGAATACATTAGTGGAAGAGGTTGTCTCTACTGGTTCTAAACGGGGTAATTGGGCATCGTCTACTTCTGTTAAACATAAACCAGAGAGAATTAGCGAGATTCAATCAGTGGAAGAACCGAGAATTAGAACAAAAATGGGCGAATTAAATCGCGTATTAGGTGGCGGAATTGTTGCAGGTTCATTGGTTTTAATCGGTGGAGATCCGGGTATTGGTAAATCTACATTATTGTTACAAGTATCTAGTCAACTTGCACAAGATGGGTTAAATGTTTTATATATATCTGGTGAAGAATCGACAAGACAGACGAAATTAAGAGCGGACAGACTAAATGTACAAGCAGATCAATTATATGTATTGTCAGAAACCAATTTAGTAGAAATTGCAAACCAGATTGATGCAATTAAGCCGCAATTTGTTGTCATTGATTCTATCCAAACGATTTACAAAGAAGAAGTAACAAGTGCACCAGGAAGTGTATCACAAGTAAGAGAATGTACAAGTGAACTAATGCGGATTGCAAAAAGTAACAACATACCTATTTTTATCGTTGGACATGTGACAAAAGAAGGATCCATTGCAGGCCCAAGATTACTAGAACACATGGTAGATGCAGTACTATACTTTGAAGGAGAGAGACACCATACATTCCGAATCTTAAGAGGTGTGAAAAATCGTTTCGGTAGTACGAATGAAATGGGAATTTTTGAGATGAAGGAAGAAGGCCTTACAGAGGTACTGAATCCATCAGAAATCTTCTTAGAGGAGCGGTCACAAGGTGTAGCAGGATCAACCATTGTTGCATCTATGGAAGGAACGCGACCAGTGTTAGTGGAGATTCAAGCATTAATCTCACCGACTAGCTTTGGAAATCCGAGAAGAATGGCAACAGGTATTGATCATAATCGCGTACCATTGCTCATGGCAGTATTAGAAAAGCGTGTTGGCCTATTATTGCAAAATCAAGATGCGTATGTAAAGGTCGCTGGTGGTGTAAAATTAGACGAGCCTGCTATCGATTTAGCTATTGCCATAAGTATTGCATCAAGCTTTAGAGATCAAACACCACAAGCGGACGATGTTTTAATAGGTGAAGTTGGTTTGACCGGTGAGATTAGAAGAGTATCGCGAATTGACCAACGTGTGCAAGAAGCAGCAAAGTTAGGTTTTAAACGAGCGATTATACCAGCAAAGAATATGGATGGATGGACACCACCTAAGTCGATTGAATTGATAGGTGTGCATTCTGTACAAGAAGCGATTAAAGCAACATTAGGGCAATAATTATTTGTTTAATATGATGAAGACTTGGAAAGAATAGTTTATAGGAGGTGAATGTGGTGCTAAAACGATTTGTGCAACTATTTTTTATTATTGCAGGTGGTACCGCTGGATATTTATACATTCCAGATTTACTGGAGTTGTTAGGGTTTTTAGAAGGGACATGGCTAATGTCACATTATGTAGTCCCATATGTAGGTTTAGTATTAGGAGCAATTATCTTTTTTATTCTTTCATTGTGGTGTACAGACTATATTTTGAATTTCTTCAATTGGGTAGAAGAAAAGTTATTAAAAGCACCTGTAGCAGACTTACTATTTGGTAGTTTAGGTATTATTATTGGGTTAATTATTGCGTATTTCCTTAATGCACCAATTCAAGCGATTGGAATTAAAGTGTTATCACAAGTTGTCCCAATTTTCTTAAGTGTATTACTTGCTTATTTTGGCTTTACAGTTGGATTTAAACGAAGAGATGACTTCTTGAATTTATTCACATTGCCAAAAAAGGATAAGCGAAAAGCAACGACAGAAGAACAAATGGATATTCCGAAACCAAAAATTTTAGATACGAGTGTGATTATTGATGGGAGAATTGCGGATATTTGTCAAACAAGCTTTTTAGAAGGAACGATTATTATCCCACAATTTGTGCTAGAAGAATTACAACATATCGCAGACTCTTCGGATGCATTGAAGCGAAATAGAGGTAGACGAGGATTGGATATCCTTAATCGAATTCAAAAGGACTTGCCAATCCGCGTAGAGATTTATGAAGGTGATTTTGAAGAAATCCATGAGGTAGACAGCAAATTAGTGAAGTTAGCAAAAGTAATGAATGGAATTGTTGTAACGAATGATTTCAACTTAAATAAAGTATGCGAATTTCAAAAAGTACCTGTGCTGAATATCAATGATTTAGCCAATGCAGTGAAACCAATTGTATTACCAGGCGAAGAGTTACTTGTTCAAGTCATTAAAGACGGTAAAGAACAGAACCAAGGTGTCGCTTATCTTGATGATGGAACAATGATTGTTGTGGAAGAAGGTAAGAATTATATTGGTAAGACAATTGATGTCGTGATCACAAGTGTATTGCAGACGTCTGCTGGTAGAATGATATTTGCAAAACCAAAATTGCTTGAAAAAGCCTTGTAAAAAGGGTATAACTTATAAAGGATA
>JAJUGF010000101.1 GCA_029268495.1 Gracilibacillus sp. | reverse complement strand
AATCATGCCATGAAATTTCCCATTCGTTTTCTCATCAAGCCAATCTAGAGCTTTAAAAAATACGGATTTGATTACTTCTAGAATTGCTACAATCCATGCAGAAAATTCTTCCCATTTCTCACCTAGCCATTGAGTTATTTTGCCCCAGTTTTCGATTGCTAAAATAACTAATCCAATAACCGTAATGATACCTGTTACAATTGCACCTAATGGCGTTAATATAAAAGATAATGCTGCAATACCTGCTGCTAAAAGTCCTATTGCAGCCGCTGTTGCAGATACCCCTAAAGTTAAATTTGGATGTTCATTTGCCCATTCAATAATTTTTGTAGTGAATTCTGTTACATCAGTAACTAAAGGTGTTAATGTTTCTGCTAACTCTGCTAATTTCGCTTGCATTTCTGCATTAGCTTCTGCATTTGCTTGTACTTCAGGATTCAATTCTTTGTATTTATCATATACTTGACTAAATCCTTGGTCAGCAAGAGTTTGTAAAATAAAATTAGCACCTTCTCCTTTTTCTTGTGCTAACTGTAACTGTTCATTAAATTCTTCTAAATCTACGGAACTTCTTTCAAGTAATTCTGCAAAAGGACCTACGGCTTCTCCAGTAGCAAATGTTTCTTGGATACCATCAGCAATACCTTCAGTTTTTAATGTGTCACTAAATTGGATATATGCTCCATTTACTTGGTCAATCACTTCTGCTAATTGATTCTCCGAAAAACCACTAGCTAACAAATTGGCCAATGTTTCCCCTGCAGAATCTGCTTCACCTGTCACAGTAACTATCCTGTTAAATGCATCTTCAATTACTGCAAAATCTTTACCCGATGTAGACGCATTTGTTTTTAATCTTCCAATTACTTCGTTGTATTCCTGCATACTAGATACAAGCCCACCAATTGCCGCAGCTGGAAGAACACCTGCTAAATCAGATAATCCATCTTTCAATCCTCTAGTTGATCGTTTAGCTTGATCACTTTCTTTCCCCATATCTTCTAAAGAATGATTGTACTTTGCGATAGTAGTACGTGCCTCATTTAATCTTGTTTCCATACGCATTACTTCCGTACTATTTTCACCATACACTTTCTTTGTTTCCTTTAACTGCTTCTCTAAATTCTCAACTACTCTATCTGCTAACTTTAATTCTGCCGTTAATTGTTTTTGTGCTAATTCTACTTTTTCCGCTTCTGTAGCATTTTCCCCTAGCTCTGCTTTTTGCAGTTTATAAGAAGATGTTAACTTTTTATTCTCCGCTTCTAAGAGACTAGCTTCATCTCTTAAAGTTTCCAATGCATCTTCTGCATCTCTCACTTCTTTAGCCTGTTCAGATAACCCTTCATTAACTCTATTCATAGACTTTTCCAAAGCTATTTCAGCCTTTTCAGCATCTAACAACTTCCCATACATTTGTGTCAGTTGACCAGTAGTAGTTTTGGTGTCTTTTGACATGGCATCATATTGCGCTCGTAACATTTGCGTACGTTGTCTAGCTGCTTCCATTTGTATTTCTAATTTCTTCTTTTCTGCAGCTAATTTATCTGTAGCTTTCGCATCTTCACCCATTGCCGCTACATTGTTTCGATACTCTTTGGCGGCTACGTTCATCACAGAATTAATTTCTCGCAAAGTTTTTGCATATTGAACTTGTCCATCCATTTTAAAATTAAGCACTACATTTCTTTCTTTATCTGCCACGGTTTATTCACTCCTTCTTAAATGATTTGATATACGTTTATCTATCTCATTTGCAACTTCTGTTATTTTGCGAAAAGAATCAACATCCACGCTTGTTGATTCTTCTCTCGTCATTGGATCTATAATTAAATCTAATGATTCTTCACGTTTATTAATAGCATTCGATAGCAATGTTAGGAATGCTTGTGTACTTTTATTTCTATGAAGTTTTTTATTATTTTTCGTTGATAAGTACAATTTATTGTATTTACTCTTCAATCTTCTTAATTTGCTTGCATTTTCTAGCTTTTTATCCATTGAAGTATCTAATTCTAAGTTAGAAAACTGAATGTTTAATTCACCGTATCTCGCAAATATCTTTCCCATAAGATTATCTAATTCTTTCAACGCTTATTCACTCCCTTTGTATCTTTGTAGCGTATCATTAATTTTATTAATCAACTTTTGTGTATTAGATTTTGACAAAGCCTTATCTATTTGATGTAATAACTTTATATTTTTTTTCCTATCACCATCTAAAACAATACTATCTAGGTATGCAGGGTGATTGACTAGACTTATTTCGATTAGCTTCGCTTTTTTGATAGTGCGATATAATGTATTGCTTACTAATTTTCGTTCTTCTCCTTCTAAATCAACTAAAAAGGAAATGGAAGCATGCTTTAGATTTCCTTCTTTTACTTCCGTGTGTATAATATTTCCTAGCTCATCATCTGGAAGAATAAGAGTGAAATATAATCCTATTTCATCTTCTCGAATAGTAAATGTACTGTCTCGAACAGCACCCAACAAATAATTAGAATCATGCTTGTATAATGCTTTTTGATTTCTATTTTTAAGTGATTCCAAGAAAGCTCCCTGTCTAAATCTTTCATAGAATGTTTTACCTTGATCATCACACAAAGCCTGTGACCAGCTATCCCATTTTATAGCATAGCCACTGACTTTATTATCTTTCTTATTTACTTTGATTTTGCTAATTCCTGTTCTAATTTCCATGAGTTAAATCCTTTATCTAAGCAGTTGATGTTTTGTATAAAAATCTGCTAAATTTTTTGTCGCTATCCCATGTCTTGTTTGCAATTCTTTGTTACCAGACATTCTCTTATTGTTTGCTATAGCAGATGAAGCTTCATTATATTCCTTTTGTAATTTTTCCAACTCTGCTTTTTGTTCCTTATTTAATTTATTTACTTTCGTTTGATTTAACATATCAATTCACTCCTGTATTTTTTATTTGATAGAGCAAAAGCAATTCATCAAATTGATGATTCGCCTTCACTGTGTATTACTATTTCGCTACATTAAGAGCTTTATCAATTTTATTAACTAGTGAAGCTTTCATATCTTCATTATGAGAACTATTTAAAGCTCTATTTACAGACTTCCAAATTTTTGCCCTTTTTTGAATCACTTGACCGAATTCTTGCATTTCTCTTGAGTGCATTCTATTTGCATCCGCTCTTTCTAACATTCTCAACTTATCCACCCCCTTTCAAATACATGATTATTCTTTCTATGAATGTATATTTACGCATTATAGGCTTATTAATTCTTATCCGATACATAGCATCAGCTAACTCTGATGACAATTTATGATAGACCTTATAGTCCTTGTTCACTAATGCATCATTAGACTTCTTAACAAGGTTATTAATAAATAGACGGTCCTTTTTATTTAATTTCTCTATTTCCTTACTCATTCCATAATTCATTTTCACACCTGCTCTTCCGAGAACTTAATCAAACGCATTATTTCTGCATGCTTGTTGTAGATATAGTTTGGACTCTTCCCTAAATCATCTGCTACGCTTATTAATGTTTTACCCTCTACATACTTCATCTTTAATATTTTATTTTCTAAGCCTTCGAATCTATCAATTAACTTAGTTAACTGTTGCATTTGACTTTGCTTCATTTCTAAAACTCTTTTATGTTCTTGAATAATCTCTTCCAAATGAGATGCCTTAGACTTTTCATTAAGATGTACATCTTGTAGATCTCCTTCTGTCCAACGTGTTAATTCATCCTCATATCGTTCTATATTGAATTCCAGGTAATTAATCTCGCTTGATAGATTCTGATAGTCTTTCAACCACTGATACAACGGTTATCACCTACTTATCTAAAATCTTATTCATTATCTTAAAGCTTCTCTTTATTTCTGCATGCTTACTTTTGATATAGCTATAACTGTAATTCAATTCTTGTGCTACAACTTCTAGTGTCATACCTTCCACATATTTCAAATACAATATTTTATTGTCTAATCCTTTAAAGTTGTTAATCAAATCTAGTAATTCTTGTTTTAGCTTCTGCTTATCTTCCAATACATTTTCAAGATTTACTAATACTTGACCAATTCTTTGTTGGTGATGTAAAGATGTTTCGTACTTATTGTTGTTGAACAAATCACCATTCTTTTCCCAACGCTTTTGTTCTAATTGAGTTTTACGAATATCCCATTCCAATTCATCTATTTCTGCTTGCAAATCCCAATATTTATTGATCCAGCTCGGATTCTTCATCAGATACTCCTTTCTGATTTATTCTTCTAATCTTGTAAAATCAATGTAGTCAGATTGAATAAAGTCTCTGTTTACAAACTCATCATCCAAATCGTCTTTCTTTTTTAACAAATAATTTGTTTTTATATATGGACTATAAGGATTAACACAATGCGCTAAAACTACTTGATTATTAGATTCCACTCCGTGATGATGATATTTTGCACAGTAACTACACCAAGCATGTAATTGATCATCATATTCATGAGCCAACATTATGGGTACTCCTAGTAGTAAGTCTTTTTTATATACTCGCATTTTTTTCACCTCTCTTTTTATATTTGTTCCACTTCTTTTTGGGCAAAGTGGAACACGTTTCGACGCTACTCTAGCAATAATTTGAGTTATTTGTGTTCCATGTTCCACTTCTATTCGACATCCGCATTTAATATAGTAGTAGTAGTCATGTTTACTACACTACTACTACATTCATATATTTAAGTTAAATAGAAATGGAACAAGTGGAACAAACCTAGTGAAAACCTTATGATTATTGATTTCAACCATGTTCCACTTCTCTAAAACATATGGAACAAAAGTGGAACAAGTGGAACAAAGTTATTGATTTAGAATAAAGCACTGTACTGGCTTTTCATAAGGTTTTGAGTAAGTAACCAGATTGAGAAATTCTCTACTTGGTCTAGCCTTCTTCTTTTCGTATCGTTCTCCTAATTGCTCTTGAAACTCTATAACAAATTGTCTTTTTGACTTGAACTTGTAACCATTATTAGTACAAAAATATTGATATTCTTTATAAATATAGTCTGTAGGCACCTTGTCCACTTCGGCTATTTCTTCATCTTTAAATTCATTTTTATAGAATTCAACAATTGGATTATTAAACTCTTTGTATTCATCTAATTGTTGTTTAACAATATGTGGAATAGTGAATTTATCAAAATCCATCTGCAACGCTTTAAAAAGTACATATTCTAAAACGTCCTCTGATTTTAACTTGACCTCTTTAATTGATGAATCTTCTAACTTTCCGTTAAAATCGGCATTGAATGGAAGTATCACCATACGTCTATAAGTTCCATTACTCTTGTTTCTTATTTTAGGAATCTCATTAGCACTGAATAACATAGCCAATTTAAGCTGCACTGTGAAGGGATCTCGTCCTTTTTGCTCTACGGTTATATAATCCCCAGTAGCGATACTTTGCAAATTAGAGTTATTTTCAATATAACTACCAGCAATATCATCACCAATATTTAATGTCTTTCCTACCATCTGGAACGGTTTAAACTTTTCACCTATTTCATGCATTTTTAAAGTGGATACATTCTTTTCACCTATCAGGTTTATTAGTAATTGCTGAAAGGTCCCCTTACCGTTATTTCCATTTCCTACTAGAATAAAATATTTCCCTCTGGTATAATTACCATTTAACGATTCATTGATAATTTCCCATAATAACCTAATTACTTCTGAATCATTACACGCTATCTCACTTAACCAGGAATCAAAATTCCATTTAGGTTTAGGTGCATTCTCTATAAAATTTGTTGATATTTTGGTAGTGAATACCCTATCTGGTGAAAATGGTTCTAATCTCTTTGTCATTGCATTATAGATACCGTTTCCTACCGGAATATAATTAGGTGAATTAACACTCTCTTTTATTTCGCATTGCATCTTAATTTTGAAATAAACATCCTTAACCTGTTTTTCTGTAAATTGAGGTTCTAAAGGGTAAATTAAGCGGTATATATAATTAGTATTAGAAGTATATATACCTTCCGATTCGTCATAAACATGCAATCTAGCATCTTCTGTTGTACCTATTACTGCAAAATAATGTTTCTTCATTAATATTTTTGCACAATCAAAAGTGGAAATTTTATCGTCACTTTTAATAGTTTTAGAGAATTTTTCATTAAATGAATAATCCGTTCTAATATTATGGTTTTTAATTTCTACTTCCAATTTTGAAAGATTGTTTTCTTCCCATTCACTATTACCTAATGCAAGCATTTTTGCATATTTCCTTGCATTCTCAATGGTAATTTCACCAGTTTGAACACTTTTCGCTAGTACCATAAGGCATGAAAGGGAATTAGTGTAATCCTGTAAATTTTCTGCTTCTCTTTCAATATAATTTCTTATAGTTAAAGTCGTACTTCTTGCGTTTAAAGGCGTACGCTTTTCAACCTTTACTGGTTCGCTTTTTTGTTTCTCAACTTGTTCAATTTCTACTTTTACTGGATAAGTTTTACCGAATTTAACATATGAATCTGTTTCTTTATCAAATACACTTGGTAGCCCTTGTAACTGGCTCCATGTAATTGATGAATTATCAAACGGCAAACCTATAACATTGGCAACTTGTTTTATTAATGGCTCGTTTTCTTCTTTGCTATAAGGTCGTTCGGCTTCCAGTATTAACCTGTATCGTTCATTACCTAGCCTACTTCTAATAGTTTCATAGATGATATATGAATAACCGTTTATTTTATTGTCAATGTGCTTTATAAAATCATTACGATTCATGTTGACATCATCATAGTCTAATACAATTAGATTCTTACTAATAACATTGCTGTCATTACGGATAAATTCCCCATTTTCATTAGGCTTTATGTTTCCACTAAGAAAATAATGAATGTTGTTTTTTGCTTCCGCTGTGGCTCTTTTATCCTTTACATCAAACTGATTTACCATTGTTGGAGTAAAGTTAGCAATCCACTCTAAGGCATCGTCTGTTTCTACCTTTGTTAGTTTATTTGTCTTAAAGCCTTTTGAAATGTAAATCAATAAATCACCTCCATTTCTTGTTCCTCATATCAACATTTGTTACAATAATGTGATATAATAAATATTAATTCCAATTCTAGAAAAGGTGTATAAATCTGGGGAGATACTACACCTTTTCACCCATTACTTAGTGCAGCTAACACTAAGACACCTATCAATAACATGAATACAATTGGAATATAAAAGTATAAGTACTCTAGGTGAAACTGATCTTCCTCGAAGAAATATCCATTTATTTTTTTGAGTAATTTCATTTGTTTCACCTCTTTTATTTGACCAATTTTAGTTGTTTTGATTTCAGTGGTTTAACCACTTCTGGCTTACCGTGCCTAACATACATAACTTGACCGTTGCTCGCTTTAAAAGTATTTGGAGTTTCCCTTCCTTGTGCTGCCATAAATTCCTCAATCAACGATAAGCGCCCTTCTGCTTTTCTTAGACCAGTTACATAACTCAAAACCTGTAAATTGAATTGGTGTATCTCTCGATTCCAGTACTCACACATAAACTCAATTGGATCTACTTGCTGATAGATTATAGTGTTACAATCTAGTTTGTTGATATAATCCATTGTGTGGTAATAATCTTTCATTTCGTACTTATGCCCTCTATAATCTTTATCAATGGGATAAACCGTCATAAATTCGTTTGGAGTAAGAAAACCTACGCAATTCTTTATATAACTTGATAATTCAAAATAATTCTCGTAATCTGTTAATGTTTCGGGAACTGGCAATTCATTTATCACTTTTACTCCGTAAAGCACCATCTTTTTTAAGTTTTCTACATCCTCCACACCTTCAAATGATTTTATTGCCTTCATGTAAGACTTCGCCATTAATAATTT
>JAJUGF010000100.1 GCA_029268495.1 Gracilibacillus sp. | reverse complement strand
GGAAAAGTAAAAAAAGAGATGCTTGTCATGCTTGATTATGTCGATCATAGGATGAAAGACTTATCGATGCATACATTGGACGATCGTTATTATGAGAGACTCGTGCATGAAATTCGTGAAGAGCTGGATAAGGAGTAGTGGGGATTTCACTACTCTTATGCCAACAAATTTATAAAGAGAACATATCCATCTGCTCTGTTTGCCCTAATCGATCAATTACAGAAGGTTCATGATCTTGGAAATAGGCATGATGGAGCCATTTGCTTGTTGCCATCACCTTTTTATTTGCATCCTTTGATGTACGTAAGCGACAGCTATAAATGATTGGGAAGTAATCTTGCAAGAACTTACCCTCTGCATGTGCGGTTAATGCAATCATTTGAAAACCTAACTGTTCAGCAATGAAAAAGACTGGACTTAATACATGATCACTAGAAGCTTTGCCAAATGGATTGTCTAATATGACCACACGATTTGCTGCATTTGCTTTTCTTTTTTCCGCGACATATTTTAAGATACCAAGGAAAAGTGTCATATTTTTACTCCATTTTTCGCCACCAGACCATACATTACTCTGCTCCCAAGAATACGACCTTGTCGTCACTTTGTTATCATTTGTCACTTTCAAACAATGGACTTTCATCACATCACGGTCCATCACTACTTTGAGCAATTGCTTAGAATCTAGCCATTTCTCTAAATCCACACGCATTTTGCTCGTGTCTTCTTGTCCTTCTGCATTATGATACTTCTCACTTTTTAGCTGTTGTGTAATCCATTCTACATAATTTCTAATCCGAAGTACCCCATCTTCTTGTTCCCATCTCGGAATTGTGAAAGTAAAAATGGTTTTCCAATTCTCTACTTTTACCCTTGTTTTCTTCGGAATTTGTTCTAATTCTTCCACTAGTGTTTGAAGATGTGTGTGCATTTGGTTAATAAATATCTGAAGTTCTTCATCCTCCTTGCGTATATTTTCATTAGCGATTTTTGTGATTTGTTGGATTTTTCCGGCTATATTTTGCTTAAATATCATCACATCATGATAGACACGCTTTTGCTCAATGCCTTGAATTGCCATTTGTTGCAACTTCTTATCTGTAATATGATTTCTACAAAAGATACGAAATGCGTCTTTTGCTATATTTAACTTATCTCTTTCTTCATCAACGACAGACTTTTTCTCTTTCAATGTGTCTGTCCATTTCATTGCATGGGACTTACGTGCATATTGAAAATCCTTTGCTTCTTGTTCATTTAATGGAATACTCGCAATACCTGGCGCATTGAAGTGATAGCCTTCAATAAACTTCTCCAATACTCGCTCTGCTGTGTCTATACTTTGAAGCTCTTTGTCCACACGACTGAATTCCTGCTCGATGTATTTTCTCCGATTCATTAATGCGGCATCCTCTGTATCTAGTTGTTGTGCTGCTTCACTTAAAGCACCATCAAATAGTACGACATCTTTATCTGGATACTTTTCTGTAAAATCTTTCTGTTCCTTTGTCAGCAGAGCTCCTTGTATTTCGTAATCCTTTTCTGCTTCTTGGTGAGTAGTTTTCACCTTTTCTAGTTCCTCTGTTGCATCTTGTAATTGTAGATAAAGTCGTTTGATATATTGCTCGCCATCTGCTGGGAAAGTTGCTGATTTATTCACAGAAGGATATTCTATCTCGATATCTTCTAATCTATCTGTTGCAGAACGAATTTTTTCACGTTCAGTTTCCCGTTTTGCTTCTAATTCACCGATTTGACGTGTGATACGTTCTTTCTGTAGCTGTAAATCTTCCCATTTCATTTCTAAAACCTCAAGCGTTTCTTCTGTAAAAATTGGGTCTAATTCTACTACACGCTTGTAATCTCGATTCTCTCTTATTAGTGCTTGTTGAGACTCCAAATCTCGTATTCGCTCTGTACGTTCGTCTATATCTCTTTGGTATCTGTCCATCGATCGTCGAAGTTGGCGTATACTTTGTGACAAATCGTCCATTTCTTTCAGACAAGTCGCTATTTCTTCGTGATGTTTGGCAATATCTCTTTGGTATCCGCGATAGTCATGCCCTTTGATTATCTTATCATTGACAGCCACTTGCTCTCGTTCTGCCTCTTCCGCTCTTTGCGTGCTTGTATCCATCGTATGTTGCACATCTTTCCATTGTTTATCAATGCGTTCTAGCTCTCTATCAAGCCGCTCTTTCTCCCTATCTGCTTCATATTGTTTCGATTGCCATTCTTCAATCAATGCAAAAGGATATTTTTCGATAAACTGGCGAAATTGAACAAATGCTTGCTCCCACCTTTTCACTGTTTTGTCAATCCTTACTCTTTCTTGTGTAATGGTTTCAGCTTGTGATGTCAGGCGCGCTTTCCATTCTGTAAACTGGGCTTTGTCGACATTGTGTGTCCAATGTTCAGGAACAATCCATGTACCATGATTGATCTCTGTAAGCATACTTGCCTCTTCTGTTGTCACAACCATAATCGGATATGCCATACGATCTGAGACTTGCTCCAACCGTTTCACTAACCGGTGCTTTTCTTTCTCTGTTGTAACTATGATATTAGACCATAATACAGATTCCCTAAGCTTATTCTTTGCGTCTTCAGATAATCCATTAAGAAAATCGACACCTGTTTCCACATAGTCTAATTGATTTTTCCAATTGGCTAATTGTTCTTTTAAATATGGGTCACTAAAAAATGTATCTTGTTCCCCATAATCATCGACATATCGTAATGCCAATCGTTCTTCATGTAACTTTTTTTTGAAATCTACATATAACTTCTCAATCGTTGCTTCAAATTGTGCTTCAATGGTCTGTTGTTGCAAATGAATCCGGTCAATATCGTGCCATTCATTTTTTAATGTTGCCAACTCTTGAATTACATGTTGTTCTTCTTCTTGTGCGGTTTCTAATTGTTGCGTCACTCGTTGAGATTGCAATGCTACTTCCTTGTTTGCTGCTTCGATTTCCTTTCTTTCTTGTTCCATTGCTTCTTGTTCGCGTTTTAACCTTTTTCTCTCTGTTTTTAAATGGACAATTTCTTCATCCAATGCTTGAGACGTTCTTTCCCATGTTGGCAAAAGCTCTTCTATCTTCTCCTGCTGTGGATTTGCAAGTAACAATTGGCGCAATTGCTCGCTGTCCTTTTCTCTATTTTCGATTAAAGAATGAAGCCTAATTTTTTGGTGTTCTAGTGTTTTATGATTTTCTTCATATGTGCGGAGTTGTTGTTCGAATTGTGCTAATTGGCTCTCTAGTGGTCTTTGTTCATGCCTTAATTCCTCGATTGCCTTCGATAGTCCTTCTAACTGCATTTGATAGGCACCGTGAATAGCTTGCTTTACTTCTGTCAATTGACTGATGACTTCTTCTGTATCCTCTTCCTGCTCAAATGTATCTATCTTTTGCTTAATTACTGCGAGCGTTTCTTCTGCTTTACGCTTTTCGTTTGCAAATTTGGCATAGCGAATCGATGCATATTGCTCTTTCAAATTTTCGGTATGAGATGCTTGTTCCTCACGTCTGGATGTGACTTGACGTAATGCTTCTTCTGCTCTGTCCTTCTTTTCTTGCCATTCTGCAATTCGATGGGAGGCACGCTTTACCTTTTGATATACTTCCTCTTCTTTTAATGTCGTTTCTTTTTCAATAAGCTGTTCCTTTTCGTCACGAAAAAGTTGTTTTTCATGCTTAATTTGTTCCCAAAGTCCTTTTGTATGTTGCTTCACTGTCAGCAGCTCTTGCTCTTTTAAGTGGAGCTTCTCGAACGCCTTCGTGTATTTATCTAACTCGTCTTCAATTTGTTTATTTTCCTTCAGTGTTTCTGTGAGTTCTTGGTGTTTTTTGAAATGTTCGTACCGTTGTTCAAATAACCTCGCAAATTGCTTATCATCATGCCCAATCATCGCACTCTCTACAGTCGGAATGAGCAGTCTGTCAAATAATTGATTCGTTGTTTTACATGATTCAAAGAAAGCCTCCACGCCACCTTCAGAACTGTTGATTTTGACGATGCTTTCCCATTCTGATGCGATAATTTGGTAATTTTCTTCGATAAATGTACGATATTCTTTAATTGTCGCAAATGTTGCTGCTGACAAAGATTGGTCTTTCATCATGCTATAATAATCCTGCATTTCTCCGCGTTCACTCGGACGCTTTCCACCTTGGACATCACGAATAAATGGCAGTTCTTCGATGGAATGTTTGTCACCATGGGCATATTCATACACATAACGTAACGAATCGACACCATGCTTACTCATAAAAAGGGTCACTGCTGTTACAACATAGCGTCTCGGCTTATCATGAATAATCCACTCAATTGCAATATGTGCAGGGCCACTTTCTAATGCTAGTGTTTTACCAATTTTGCGATCCGCAAGCTCTGTATGTGGAATCATTGCTTGCAGTGCTGTTTGGATTAGTACGGTTTTTCCTCCACCATTTTCTAGTAAAATCGCACCATTATGACCATCGAACAGAAATAATTCGTCATTGTATCGTTTATTGCCTTCTTCGTAAATGATATTTGCTAATCGAATTTTACTAATTGACGGCATCGTCCGCATCCCCTTCCATGTCATAAATGAATGTGAGAATCCCTTTGTTATACTCCACTTCCATAAAAAATCGTTGGACAATGGTTTTTGCCTTTTCCGTTAAAGCAATCTCGTCATTTCCAAGTTCCTTGACTAAATCTTGGTCTAACAAAAAGCGTTTGACCGTATCCAAAAAGCTGTAGCGACTAATTGTATTTCCTGTCTGCCGCTTTGCCCCTTCTTTAATATCATTCATATCGACCCATTTATCGATAATCAAGCGCCAATTGTAGGAAAACTCACTTTCCTTTTGCTTTAAGACATCTTCATCTAATGCTTGTAATTGTTCTATCCGGATTTGAATTTGGTTGATCCATTCGTCTGTTTTCATAAATTCTAATGTTGGTCTCATGCTTTGATACGAATTGTAGAAGGAACCGAACAAAATAATTGTTGTAAAATAAAGCAAATAAATATCTGCATTTGTTGCTCCTGAACGTAAATAGTGTCGTTTGATCCAATCATTGCTCACATGAAAATTTGATAATTTTGTTTCGGGAATTAAATACAAATGTTCACTCGTATGTACAATAACTGCATCGACTTCCTTCGCAAATAAATCAAGTAAATCACGAATATCATCATCTGAACGATACAGTTGCACAGCTTCCTTATCCGAAACGGCTGCTCTCGCAAGCATCGAGTAGATTTGAAATGCTTGTATGACTTTTTCCTCACTGTAGTGCATGATTATTCCTCCAATCGTATCGCCATTTCTTGTATCGTGTATCGTTTATATCTGTTCAGCAATCCTTTTTCTTCTGTGACAATAAGTTTACGTGAGCCAAGTAAATACAAAGCTTCTGTCAATAAAGATTGGCCATCTGCTTCATTCTCCATTTCCCCTTTTGATAGTGGGGAGCGTTGGTGCAAAATCAACCAAAATTCGTAAAAAGTCCGATGTCTGAATAAGGATGCCTGTTCTGTATCGATAAGATGGTCGAAAAATGTCGAAAGTTTGATGATTTTTTCCTGTTTCAATACAGCAAGTAATTCCTCCATCAACTTTTTATATTGCATTCTTTTTTCCTTATTCCTCGCCTCAATCTCCTCTTCACTCTCTGCCTCAATCATTGTCGCATCTTTTTCTGTCGTATGTTCTGCTTGAATATTCTGTTCTTGAAATAATGTGAGTGGAGACCATGTCCGTTCTTCTTCTATTTGCAAAAAAGGATGGAGCACACCTTTCATTGCTTCAAGTGGTAACGGGACAGAAATAATTCGCGAAGTAATCTCTTGGTCAAAGTTAAACGCATCCATTCCAGTATAATACAACGATTCTTGTGCTGTAATTAATGTCGTATTCTTTAAAGCCATCGTCTGTTCCAATAATCTGGAATGATCGTAATGAACCGATTCCAATTCCCTTGTGATTGTTAGAATTAAATCATATGTCTTTTGTTCATGTAAATGGATGTCTTTTGCGTAAAGTCGGTCTTTTGTCTCTTTGACAAATTGGCGCAATTCCTTAAATTCCTCATCTTCACGCTGTAGTCTACGGTAACTATCATCAAGCAACTCTTTATATCTTTCGAACGTCTCTTCTGATACGATACTTCGCTGAATTTCTTGTTTTAAGACAAGCATGCGTTCATCAATACTCTCGACTGCTACTCGCATTTCATTAATTTGGCGTAATGCACCATTAAATTCCCCGCGCTCTAATTGTTTACGTAACATGAGCTGATTGATTGATAATTGAAATTCACTATAAAATTCTTTCGTTGCGAATACAAGCTCCAAACCATCATCATCTAATGTGTAATATTGCTCACTCGTTGCTTTGTTATAGCTATTTGTCCGTAATATCGAGTACTCTAATTGCTCTTCTTTCAGCACTTCCCAATTGTAAAAAGAATACGTCCGTTTTACACCAGTTCCAGGTCGAAACGTGTCGATTAATGTTCGTGCAAGTCTTTGATAATCACTTGCTTGTAGTTCATACATCTCTTTTGTCACTTCTTGTATAAATATAGCAAGTTGTGTCGAACCTGTTTGGTATTGCCGCAATAACTTTTTTTCAAAGAAAAATAGTAATGTTAACAAGCCTAGTCCTTTCATATCCAGCAACATGCCATTTGCATCTTTTTCTCTTTTTCGCTCTAAATCTGCGAATGGGTCAAATAATGCAAGTCTTCGAATTCGCTCCGTATAGCCTGCTGTTATCGATGCTAAATGAGTTCTGTCCAATTGGATTCCTCCCAAATTTCCTGCAGTTCTTTTGTCTGTAAAATTTCCTGTGGATAGTAATAGCCCTCACGTAATTTTTCTTCCATCTGCACCTTCTCTTTATCTGAAAATTTTTCTAAAAATGCTTGTTCCGCTTCTAACTGCTTCCGTTGGTATTCCTTGCCTTTCGCTGCAACTTTTTTTAGACACGCACGGTAAAATGGTAGTGCTAATGCCACATGACGCTTCTTTGTCAGGCTATACCAGATGTTCATTCCTTCTCGATCAATATCTCCGAAGTAAAAGAAATAGTGTTGTGCTTTTACAGGATATTGCTGTTCAAATTGCTCCATTCTATGAATAATTGCTTTCCCACTACCATAAATCAATGTCGCAAAAGTAGTTTCTTCGATTTTTTGCAATAATCCTTGATACGTTGTCTTGTTCTCCACAATTAAATGAAATTGCACCTGTTCCTTGATTTGTCCTGGATTGATAGCAAATTGCAATGGATCAGATACTGGCACAATCCCCATTTTTTCTAATAAGTGTACACGTTCTAACAATTCTTTCCCTTTCTTCTCTGTCAGCCACTTCTCATCACCAACCAACGCAAAACTTCTCTCAGGTGCAGGAATCATATCCTCAGGAAATCCATTTATACGCAAATATGCATCGATTTTCTTTAAAAAAGGTAGATCCGTCTCCCAAATCTTCGGATCATTGTTGTAATAATAATCCAAATTAATGGCTGGATGGAATTGCATACGGAATTGTTGCACAATGTGATGATGTGCTTGTTTCAACTTCGCATGATTCACACGATATTGTAATGCAATGGAAGGCTTCCTCATTGCTCGCCCCTTACTTTTCACCATTGTTAGAACGCCTTCTTCTTCTAACTGAAGTACTTCCCTAGCAAATACTTCATAACTATCCACATACGCACGACTGATTTGTTGCAATGCATTGAAATCAATCGTTTTTTTCGGATACAATGCCAATGCCTTTTTGAGTTCGTCCATTTCAAACCCCGCCTAATCTCCTAATCATTCTCTATCTTCATCATAGCTTATTTTATCTATACTTTCACCTATCTAAATCTACTATTTCTATATGTATTTACATGACATTGCAATAAAAATAGACAAAATGTGTCATCTATTCCGTCGAATATTCGTCAAAATGATTGAAATTGTTATT
>JAJUGF010000099.1 GCA_029268495.1 Gracilibacillus sp. | reverse complement strand
TTTATTTTGCCTGATGAATTGAGTTTATTTATTAGCCGTTTTCCAACGATGCAACAAAATTACAAATTAAGAGTCCATTCAGATCAAGAGTCGGCTGTTGTTTTTGGGCGTGGTCGTGGACAGATTTATGCATTTTATAGCGGAAAAGGTGGCACAGGAAGAACAACGATTGCTTCTACTTTTGCCCAAACGATTAAATTGGAATCAGCAGCAGAAGTATTGTTAATTGATTTGAATCTCCAGTTTGGTGGAGTCGAAACAATCATGTCATTAGAAACCAATCGATCACTTGTTGATTTGAAACCTGTCATCCATGAATTGAATGAGAATCATATTAGAAATGTTTCACAGACAGAGAGTCATTCTAAATTAGAGATACTCATAAGTCCAACAGATGCAGAAGCGCAAGAAATCATTGATGGAGACTTTATTAGTCGCTTATTACGAGCATGTCGACGTTCCTTTGATTTCTGTATTGTTGATTTGCCATCTGCCATTGACGAGAATACTGTCACAGCGATGGAGGAGGCGGATAAGCTCTATTATGTACTCCATGCAGATACGCCGTCATTAAAAGTATTAAAGCATTTTGAAGAGCTAAGTGAACGCTTAGGAATGGACTTAAAGTCAAGCATGGAAATCATTTTAAATCAAACATCAAAAGAAATGGAACTGAAAGAAAAGGATTTAAAAGAATTAGTTCGATATCCGATTACAGCATCCATTAGGAAAGACTATAAGAAAGTGCAGACATTTATGAATAAAGGTGAGCCCATTCGTAAAGCACAAAAGGAGAAGCTCATCCCTTTTTCCAAAGATATTCGCAAGTTCGCCAAATCGGTTTTAAGTTAGGAGGTGTGTTCGGATGGCATCATTATTTGACCGACGAATCAATCAGACAATTACAACAAAACCGGTTAACAGTGAAAATAATCAGTATATTGAAGGACTTGTCGAGCATTACAAAAGTCGATTGTTAAGAGATACGAATTTAGAAGCATTAACAAGTTTAAGTCAAGGCGAGATGAGACTTAAAATTGAACAGTTAGTTTCTCAGTTCATGTCAGAGGAAAAAGTTATTATTCCAAGACAAGAAAAAAGCCTTTTGATTAGTCGAATATTAGATGAATCTGTTGGCTTTGGCCCTTTAGAACCGCTCATTGCAGATGAATCGATTACAGAGATATTGATTAATGGACATGATGAAGTCTATATTGAACGATTCGGTAAGTTAGAACTAAGTACGATTACATTCAGAGATGATGAGCATGTCAGACATGTTGTCGACCGAATTGTTGCACCAATTGGAAGAAGAATTGATGAGAGTTCGCCAATGGTTGATGCAAGATTACCTGATGGAAGTCGTGTGAACGCAGTAATCCCACCAGTTAGTTTAAATGGGACACTTGTTTCGATTCGTAAATTCCGAAAAGAACCTTTTCAAATCGAGGATATGCTCCAATTCCATACATTCGATCAACAGATGGCAACATTCTTACAAGCTGTAACCAAATCGAAATTGAATACACTTATCTCAGGCGGTACAGGTTCTGGTAAGACAACATTACTGAATGTATTAGCAGCACATATCCCGCATGGTGAGAGAGTCATTACAATTGAAGACTCTGCCGAACTAAGACTTGATCGTCCGAATGTAATCGGAATGGAAGCAAGGTCTGAGAACGTGGAAGGAAAAGGGGAAATAACCATCCGTCAATTAGTAAGAAATGCGCTGAGAATGCGTCCAGACCGAATCATTGTTGGGGAAGTCCGTAGTGGTGAAGCATTTGATATGTTACAAGCAATGAATACAGGGCACGAAGGTTCGATTACAACAGTCCATGCCAATTCCACAGATGATGCATTACGGCGTGTCGAGGCAATGGTCGTTATGGCAGGGTTAGAACTCCCAGCAAGAATCATCAGGGAATACATTGTTGGCGCATTGGATATTATTGTCCAAGTCACAAGGCTGACAGATGGAACACGTAAAGTCGTTGCAATCTCTGAAGTCGTGCAAGATACGGATGGAGAGCATCGTATTAAAGAGATTTTCACATTCAAACGCACACACATGACAGAAAAAGGAGAAATAGTCGGACACTTTACACCAACAGGCTATATTCCACAATGTTTAGAAAGACTGCAGACATTTGGTAATGATATTACAGAAGCACTTTTCACCCCTCAAAAAGAGGAGGTTCGCGTATGATTCCAATGATTGTCACAACACTTGCTACACTATGTTTTATTTTGTTCCTAGCATATTTCTTAGATTACAGAAGGACAAAACGAACATGGCGCAAAAAGGCAGAAGATTTCTACAAACCAGATCAAGAAAGAAAAAGTTTTATTGTCTTAATTGGAGATAAATACGACCATTCAGAAATGGCTGAGCCTATGTATGGAAAGCTCAAACAAGCAAATATCCCTTTTACTCCATCTGAATTTATTGCAGCACAATTTGTTGCATGTATGGGAATCATCCTTTTATTAGTCAACATGTTTAACCTGAAATTTTTGATTAGTATATTTTTATCTTTGTTGCTTGTAGAAGGTGGAAAAAGGATTATGTTCCTTGTTAGAAAGAACAAGATGAATGAGAGATTAGTAGAGCAGTTACCAGAGATTTGTAGAATACTTGCAAACTCTACACGATCTGGAATGACATTAAATCAAGGCATTCAGATGGTCGCACAAGAAATTGCCAACCCAGCAAAAGTAGAATTTAAGCAACTAGCACATGAACTATCATTAGGAATTCCATTTGATATGGCAATTAAAAAAATGGAATCACGTGTCAATAACAAGGAATTTAAACTATTTGTTGCGACAATTCTGATTCAGAAAAAAGCGGGTGGAAGCATTTCCTCCATTTTAGATGAGATGAGCCAGACATTAGATGATCGAAAATTGTTAAAGCAAGAGATAAAAACAATGACAGCAGAACAACGCTATGTAGCTATTCTTGTTCCGATTATTCCAATTTTCTTAGTGTTGATGATGAATAATATCATTGATGGGTTTCTTGATCCACTCTTTACAGGAATCGGGTTGATTTTACTCGTGTTCTTTATTCTCGGTACTGCCTTAACATTTTATTTAGTACAGAAAGTGACCAATATAAAGGTGTGAGCAAATGGATGGTTTAATCATTTTATTTATCATTCTGACGCTTTTCTTTATAGGCTTAGCGCTGAAGTATGGGTATGAATATACGGTATACAAAGGTGAGTTGAAGAAAAAGGCGAAAGAAGAGCATTATTTAGAAGATATTTTTCATAAGAAACAATCAAGAAAAGAAAAGTTAGTATCCAAAATATTTCACTATGCAGATGATTTCACATCAATTGGTCAACGCATCAACTTCTACAGTGAAGACCATGATGTCGATAAATGGCTCACAGAAGCAGGTCATCCATACCGCTTAACAACAGAAAGATTCCAAGGATTGAAGATTTTCTTTCTTATCATTGGATTAATTGTCGGTGGTGTTGCAATGATTTTGCGATTCCCATTTTCCGAGCTTACTGTCATTATTTATCCAATTGTTGGTTATTTAGCAACAATATTTTGGATTAAGTCAAAGGCTAAAAATCGGCAAGAGGAATTATCTTATCAGCTACCAGATTTCTTAGATACAATGAGTGTGACATTGAAAGCGGGTGTTGGACTTGACCAAGCATTACGCGATATTGTCCCATACTTTGAAGGGCCGGTACAAGAAGAATTCGGGCGATTTATCCAAGAAGTACAAGTAGGTGTACCGAGAACAGCCGCTTATCAAATGTTACTGAAACGAAACACAAGTAAAGAATTTCAGCTATTAATTAAAGCATTGATTCAAGGAGAAAAGTTAGGGATTCCAATATCCAAAACATTTCATCAACAATCACTAGAAATGCGAAAGTTAAAAAAAGAATTAATCAAGGAAAAAGCAGCAAAGGCATCACCAAAGGTAACGTTAATTACGACATTTGTTGTCTTACCGTCTGCCCTTGTATTAATCGGTGGCTTAATGGTATTGAATATGTTTAGTCAGAATAGTAATATCTTTGATTTATTTCAATAAGCAATGGTGACTCGTTCACCATTCCAATATAAAAAACTATTAAAGGAGAGGTAAAAATGAAAAAAATGACAGAATGGTATACAAAAGCAATGGGGTATTTAAACAATGAGAAAGGTGCACAGTCATTAGAGTGGTTAGGAATTGCAGCATTATTAATTCTAGTATTAGGAATTGTATCTACAGCAATTAGTGATCAACAAGGTGGAATTACAACTATCATTTCTAATATCATAAGCAAAATTCAAGAGATGGTAGGTTAATTGTATATCGGAATGTGCTTTTCACGGGAGGTTTATTTTGTTGAAAATGAGAATATGTCTAACGATGTTATGTTTCGCTCTCTTAATTGGTTGTAGCGAGGAACCGAAAGCACCAGAAGAAGATGCTTTAGATGCTGGGACTGTCATTACACCAGATGAAGAACCAGATACGACGCAGGAGGAAGAACCAGAAGACGCCAATCAAGAAACAACAAGTGAAGAAAATTTTGATACAGAGCCTTTGCCGACTACCATGGAAGAATTAGCAAAGGAACCACAAGGCGAGTATGCACGTGAAATATACAATAACAAAGATGGCGTCATGCTTGAAGGTGCGCAATTAATCGAAGCGTTAGGAGAGAATGCGCCTAGTATAAGTGAGCAACCTACTGAGGCAGAAATAGACCATTTTTTCCGTGAATCATTAAAGCTTGTGCAGGATGACTTCATTGGAGAAGAAGAAATTTTAACACAATTAAAATTTCAATTATTGGGAACACCTGAAGTAGAGGACCCTAGATATGCCTTTAAAGAACAATTAAATATTAGTATTTTACTAGATGCCTCTGGTAGTATGGCACAACCCATTGGCAATAAAACAAAAATGGATGTGGCCAAAGAAACCATAACAGCCTTCATGGAAGAACTACCAAGTGATGCGAATGTAGCACTACGTGTCTTCGGTCATGAGGGAACAGGTGCAGATAGTGATAAAGCATTATCTTGTAGTAGTTCAGACATCATTTATGGGTTTGATTCTTACGATAAGGCAGCATTTGCAGAGTCATTGTCATCTGTTAAACCTGCAGGATGGACACCAAATGGCTTGGCTTTACAAAAGGCACAAGAAGATTTACAAGAATTTGATGGAGAAAATAATACGAACATCGTCTATCTCGTGAGTGATGGCATCGAGACATGTGAGACAGAGCCTGTCAAAGTAGCGAAGACTTTCTATGATTCGAATATCCAACCAATTATTAATGTTATTGGATTTGATGTTGATGGAGAAGGACAAAATCATTTGAAAGAAATTGCTACAGCTGCAGAAGGAATTTATCAAACAGTGAAAGACCAAAAGGAGTTAGCAGCGGAATTTGATAAAATCAATGATCTGGCAGAAGCATGGGCGACGTGGAAAGAAAAAGGCATGGAGAAGCTCGAACTAAAAGAAGTACAGAATAGCATTGATATTTTTGGATATGAAACTAGAAATGGTCAACGTCTATGGGAAGAAGAGACTTCACTTGAACATTTATTTGAAGCTTATCTGACAACAAATAAAATAACAGAAGAAACTTATAAAGCATTACGTGTAATCAATGATGAATACCATGATGCAATGAGAGTAGAGAATAAAGCATTAAAAGAAAAATTGTATGAATGGAACGAAAATTCCTTCAAAGATGCGATAGCAGAGCTAGAGAAGAAGTATGATCAAAATCAGGAGTAAGTAGTGTATATAAGGTGGGGTTTTCCCCCGCCCTTTATTGAAAGGAGCAGTCATGAAAAGAAGTTTTACTAGGCGTCTATCGATTGTTGTAGTAAGTGTCATTCTTTTTTGGAACATGTTCCCACTTGTAGGTTTAGCTAGTTTTATTACACCAGGTCAAGCAATCACTCCAGGATCTGCGATTACTCCAGGGAATCCCATTTCAGGTGGTGAATTTATTGCACCTGGAGAAGTCTATGAATACGGGGAAGCTTACAATGATGGGACAAGTATAGATGCATCAGAAGGATTGAACGCAGGACAGCCGATTATTGAAGGAAGTCCGCTAACAAATGGACAATTTATTACACCAAATGCACCACCATCTTTTTCGATTATCATAAGCGGAAATGCTCTAGAAGCTGGGAATGCCATTACAAGTGGCAGCCAAGTCGATTCAGGAAATGCCACAACCGGTGGAACCGCAATAAATGGGAATGCAACAGACGCTGGGAATGCTAGTGGAGACGGATCTGGCATCACGAGTGGAGATGCAACAACAGGTGGCTCTGCTATTAATAGTGGCGAGACTAGTTCTACTGGTAATAATGTCACGAGTGGTGACTCGGTAACTGGTGGAGATGGATCTAGTACAGGAAATGTCGATGCAAACGGCAACCCGATTGATGGGGCAAATGTCGATGCAAACGGCAACCCGATTGATGGGGCAAATGTCGATGCAAATGGCAACCCGATTGATGGAGCAAATGTCGATGCAAACGGCAATCCAGTTGATGGAGCTAATGTCGATGCAAACGGGAATCCAATTGATGGAGCTAATGTTGACGCAAACGGTAATCCAGTCAATGGTGGGAATAGTTCTACTGGCGACACCAGCGCAAATGGAAATAGCACGAATGGAAATGCAACAGATGGTGGAGAAGCACCTTCTCTATTAAACTTAGCATTTAGTTCGACAAAAGACAGTAATAATGTAGTAGATGCAATTGTCAATGTAACAGGTGATGTGAAGAAATATATATTAGGCTTTGCCGATACTGTTGCACAAGGCGCGATTGCTACATACGCAGGTTTTAATATTAAGCAAATCGCTGATAGTAAGTATTATGCGGTATATGGTAAGAACAGTTTAAATAGTTCGATTGGTAATTGGTTTTATGATCGCTATCGTTCTTATAATTACGATGGAAACAGTACACAATTTGGTCCGAATTCCAGACGAATTGGTGAAGCAAGATACAATGCATTTATGGGTACGAAAAAGATTGGTGGACCTAGTTTATGGGGAACGGTAGCTGGTGCAACGAAATCATCCTTGAATAGTTCTTGGAATGTTGCATCAAGTAGTTTTTGGAAACCGTCGAATATGTTAAAGCTAGGTGGACCAGTAGGTGTTGCTTTGACATCTATCGGTTCGGTATCGACACATTCGAATGGCTTCACCGATTTTAGTGGACTAAAGACGACGGATTTTGCGGCATCTTTAACAACAGATGTGGCAGTAGGCGTTGCGTCAACTGCAATCGGTAGTATGGCTTCAAGTGCAGCAGCAGGCGCGCTTGCGGGTTCTGTTGTTCCGGGTGTTGGTACCATTATTGGAGCAGGTGTCGGGTTGTTAGCAGGATTCGGTACAACCTATTTAATCAATGGAACAGCAACAGGGAGAAAAGTGAAAAAAGCAGTCACCGGATTTGTCAAGAAAGGCTATGATGGTGTAGTTAACGCCGCGAAGTCAGTGAAAGATGGCATTTCAGCAGGGATCTCCAAAATCGGCAGTCTCTTTGGAGGGTAAGGAGATCCCTCCATTGCTCTAAAAAAAATTAGGTAGGTGTACTTATGAGTGGTAAAGAAGTAACATTTAAAGAAAGTAGAATCATCGCAACAACTCTTCTACTTGTAGGTATGGGTTTCTTAATGAGTGTCATTCCAGAAGGTAATTTATATTTATTTTTATTTAATTTGTTCCTGGCAATCATTGCTTGTGTGTTGTTCTATACATTTTGGCGGAAATTAAAATTTCAATCGAAACGATATTTTTCCTTATTGTCTTATGTCATGATTAACACAATGGCAATTTATTTCGCCATTCCTTTGTTACGACTCTATTTTCTGACATTCACATTCTGGTTTGGAATAGGCATGTTACTCATTATGATAATATTGCCATATTTATATGCAAAAGAAATTGCGTTTGGTGTCCAAAAACCGTACAAATC
>JAJUGF010000098.1 GCA_029268495.1 Gracilibacillus sp. | reverse complement strand
TGCCATTATGGGAATGGGAAGTAAATTAACACCTGATTTACAACGTAAGGCAATTGCACTTATTGCCATTGCTGCAATGTTATTTTGGCAATCTACTCTCACACAAGTAGTTATTATTATCGGAGCAGCAATTATTGGAATGGTATTTTTCCAAAATAAAGCAACATCGGATGAGACAACAGCTAAATTGTTCTTATCAAAGAAAGTAGCAATCATTAGTATAAGTTTATTTTTTATTCTATTAATTATCTTGCCTATTTTAAGCCAAGTAATTGATTCCAAATGGATTCAAATGTTTGATAGTTTTTATCGATCTGGTGCTTTAGTATTTGGTGGTGGGCATGTTGTATTACCGTTATTAGAACAAGAATTTGTCCCTACAGGATGGATTACAGAACAAGAATTTCTAGCAGGTTATGGTGCAGCTCAAGCTGTTCCTGGTCCTTTATTTACCTTTGCTGCATATATAGGCACAGTAATTGGTGGTGTTGCTGGTGGACTTGTTGCTACTGTCGCTATCTTCTTACCTGCTTTCCTATTAATTATCGGTACATTACCATTTTGGCATGCTTTAAGACACTTCGCAAAAATTCGTGGTGCACTGCTTGCTGTCAATGCAGCAGTTGTCGGTATATTAATTGCAGCATTCTATCAACCAATATGGATAAGTACAATTATAGAAGCAAAAGATTTTGTCTTTGCTGTTATATTATTTAGTTTACTTGCCTTTTGGAAAGTACCATCATGGGTGATTGTTATTATTGGCATTATCGGTGGAATGGCATTACCATATATATAACATGAAGATTTGATATTGTGAAAAGGAATTCTTTAATTTTAAAATCCAAGCGATTCGTCGTTTGGATTTTTGTTTTCACCGGAAAATAAAATCTATTTAATAATTTTGAAATTCGTTATGTGCTTGCAACTGCTCCCATGGTATCCTAAGTGTTTTGTGTGAAGAACAATATTTATGTTTCAGCCTTTTTTAATTTTAGTTGCACATTTAACACTCACATTTTATAATATGAATATATGTTCATATATAAATAATTGAGGAGGAATAGTATGGGACATTCTCATGATCATGGTCATCACCATCACACAAATAATAAAAAAGCATTGCTACTTAGTTTTTCTTTCATTGCCATATTTATGGTTGTTGAAATTATTGGAGGTCTATTAACTAATAGCCTCGCATTATTATCTGATGCTGGTCATATGTTTAGTGATGCCTTCGCACTTGGTTTAAGTTTGTTTGCATTTAAATTAAGTGAAAAAGCAACGAATCATTCCAAGACATTTGGTTATAAACGATTTGAAATTGTCGCAGCATTTATCAATGGTTTAACATTAGCGCTTATCTCTATTTATATATTCTGGGAAGCATATAACCGATTTTTAGAGCCTCCAGAAGTAAGTGGTACAATGCTATGGATAGCGGTAATTGGTCTCATTGTAAACATTGTTGTTGCGTATATTTTGATGTATTCAGGTGACACAAAAGAAAATCTAAATATGAGAAGTGCACTATTACATGTATTAGGAGATTTGCTTGGATCTGTAGGTGCAATTGTCGCTGGGATTTTAATTCTGTTATTTAATTGGAATATTGCTGATCCAATTGCAAGTATTTTCGTTGCTGCCCTTATTCTTGTGAGTGGCTTACGTGTAATAAAAGATTCCATCCATATATTAATGGAAGGCATGCCAGATCATTTATCTTTTAAGGAAATTGAGAATCAATTAATGCAATTACAAGGTGTCACAAGCGTACATGATTTACATGTATGGACAATCACATCTGGATTTCCTGCACTTAGTTGTCATATTGTTGTAGAAGATGGTCTAGACCGAGATCATTTATTACAACATGCATCCAAATTGTTACATGATCAATTTGAGATTCATCATACTACCATTCAAATAGAAGGTTTACACGCGAATATTGCTCATAGTGAGGACAATTGTAATTAGGGGGGTTACACAGAATGGAAAAACCATATCTACCATTAGATGAAGAAACATTATTTCTTGTATCTCAGACATTTAAAGCATTAGCAGATCCCACTCGTATTCGAATTCTGCACCTTTTATTTGAAAGAGAACTAAGTGTCACAAATATCGCTGAACGATTAGATTTAAATCAATCCAATGTATCGCATCAACTTCGCTTTTTGAAGAATTTGCGCTTAGTTAAGTATAGACGAGATGGGAAAACTATTTATTATTCACAAGATGACGAACACGTTATGAAAATACTCCAACAAACCATTGATCATGCTTGTCATCATTAGATATGTGTCGATTACTGATTATCTAGCCTTTTTTCATTGGTTGTAAGTTGAAAGCACTTTACTTATAATGAATGTATCATAAGGAATAAGTTGGTGTTAAATATGGAGTCAAAAACGGTTCAAGATTTACTATTATTAGTTAACAAAATCATTAAAGGAAAAACTATTTTTCTTGGTGAAACGACGACAGATACCTTCACTATTGTAAAAGTACTCAATGAAGATAGTGGAATTATGCCATTTCAAGATAATCAGCAAATTGATATAAAAGGGTCTTTTTGTCAACAGATTTTCTTTGGAAGTCAAGAACCGCTTATTATTAACAACACAAAGACACATCCTTTTACATGTCAATTACCAATAACAGAATTAGCAAATATCCATAGTTATATGGGTGTACCTGTTTTTTATAAAAATGGAAACATGTATGGTACACTATGCGCGATTGGCTCAGAAGCAGGCAAATTTACGGAGGAAGATATTGAAATTCTTACAAGTTTTGCTAATCTATTTACGTATGTAATAGAATTGGAAAAACTTAGTTACTATGATCCTTTAACCAATCTATACAATCGAAGATATATTGAACAATTCTTCCAAAACAATCATGACAATGGTAGTTTACTATTTATTGATTTAGATGACTTTAAATCAATAAATGATACATTCGGGCATGATGTTGGTGATAATGTATTAATGGAAGTCGGAAAAAGAATTATGGATATTGTCGGTAAGGATTGTCCCATTATTCGACTAGGCGGGGATGAATTTGCAATCATTCTTCCTGCTAAAAATCATACGATACATTCCTATCAAATTGCGGATCAATTAAATCAAGTATTAGCAGATTGGAAGACTTTTGAGTATCCAATTACAGTATCTGCTAGTATTGGTATTGCCCACTACCAAAAAACATGTACAAACGTAAAACAATTGATGAAAGATGCTGATTATGCATTATATAAAGCAAAACGCTCTGGAAAAAATCAATATGTATCTTTTACTTCTTAATTCTGTAACATATCATACAATCTCTTGTTTTTAGACTTGTCACAATCATCGATTTGTGGCAAGTCCATTTATTTCCCCTCTTTTTTTGGCACACAAACTCTAACAAAAAGTCATACTTTATTCCTTTTATATTATTGTGGTACAATAAAACTTGCTGATTTAACAGACGACAACTTATTTACAGATCGTATAGAATTAGTCAACCATAACTATTATATTGGAGTGATTTTTCGTGCAACAAGATAATGATTTGGCACGAGCTATAGGTACAAGTAAAATAGACAAATTAGATTTTCGCTTTGGAGCATTTGGTGCAGCTGTTCCACTATTATTCTTTATCATATGGGCAATTACGACAAGTGTCTTACAACTGTCCTCTGAAATTGGACTAGTATTAGGTGCAGTCTTTGGTATAACTTTAGGTCTTTTTTTTAGTAAAAGTAAATGGGCCGATTACGCACAAGGTTTATTTGACGGCCTAGCACAACCTATTGGTGTTGTTGCAATGGTTGCATGGTTTTATGCTGGTATGTTTGCACAAGTACTTCAAGTAGGTGGACTTGTAGAAGGATTAGTATGGATTGGTTCTGTTACTGGCTTTACTGGTGGATTATTTGTGGGTATGACATTTGTCCTAGCTGCAGTCTTCTCTACAGCAGTAGGTACAGGATATGGTACAACTGTAGCATTTGCTACATTAATGTATCCAGCTGGTGTCGCATCAGGGGCAGATCCTACTATATTATTCGCAGCAATATTAGCTGGAGCTGTATTTGGTGATAACCTTGCTCCAGTATCAGATACAACAATCGTTTCTGCTACCACTCAAGGAGCAGATGTACCAGGTGTTGTAAGGAGTCGTTTCAAATACGCAATTGCTGCTGCCATTCCTACTTTAATTTTGTTTATCCTATTTGGTGGTGGCGGAACACTTGATAATCAAGAAAGTATCCAAGCAACAACAAACCCTATGGGACTTGTGATGCTCATTCCATTTATTATGGTTCTCATCTTAGCGTTATCTGGCCATCATATTATCACATCACTAACATGGGGCATTATTGTAGCTGTGATTACTATTGTTATTTTTCCTGTTGGATCATTAAACGACATTATTCGTTTTAACCCAGATTCTAGCAATATTATCGAAGGTGCGTTAATTAATGGAATTACTGGATATATCAATATGGCCATTCTAATTCTACTCATTGTTGCATGTGCGCATTTACTTCGACTCGGTGGCACAATGGACGCTATTACAACAATACTTGTAAAATGGATCAAAGACTCTGTCAAGCGTGCAGAAATTGCAATCTGGAGTATTGTTGCATTATTAAATAGTGCAATTACAATTAATACAGCAGCTGAAATTGCCGCAGCTCCATTTGTTCGTGAAATTGGAGAGAAATATAAAATTCACAGCTATCGTCGAGCAAATATGTTAGACGCAGTAACATCTGCCTTAGGTTATATTTTCCCATGGGGCGCACCTGTATTGCTCGGTTGGTCCACTATTTCTATGATGAAAGAAACATATGAATGGTTACCTGTTGTTTCACCAACTTCCGTGTTCCCGTTTGTATTTCAAGGATGGTTCCTTGTTATTGTAATGCTTATCGCAGCACTAACAAGTTGGGGCATTCGCTATCAAGGAAAAAATGGCGAAGAGTTAAAAGAAAGACCGAAAGATTAAGAAAAACCATTGAGACAAAAGAATATATAACCTAAAAAAACCAAACGATTCGAAAGTTATTTACCGAATTGTTTGGTTTTTGTGCATGTTAGATAGAAATTTGATATATAACTCTATTTGGTAATTTTGAGATTTGATATGTGCTTTGCATCCGCTCCGGCTTGTCCGTTTCCCTTTCCGTGGGTTTTTCGCTTAGGAAAGTTAGTTAAAGAAAAAAGCCCATGGAAAGGGAAGTAGGCGGAGTATACAGACACAATTCATTTCATAATTGCTAAATAGAGTGGTGTTGTATCATAATTTTATTGCTAAACAATACTTATGTTCTGTTCATCTAATACTTTAAAACAACTGCAACTTAAGTATTCGACTACATGCTTCTACTAATCTTTCCTCTGTATCAAGCATGGCAATTCTTACATATCCTTCGCCACTTTGACCAAATCCATTACCAGGTGCCACAACTACATGTGCTTTTTCTAATAATAGATCAGCAAATTGTTCAGATGTGTATCCATCAGGCACAGGCATCCATACAAAAAATGAACCTTTTGCGTTTCCACCTTCCCATCCGATACTCACTGCTTTTTGTAAGAATGTATTTCTTCTTTTTTCATATATAGAATTATTCTCAACCATTGCATCATGCCCATTAACTAATGCTTGTTTTGCCGCATATTGAATTGCTCCAAAAATACTAACATAATAATGATCTTGGATTAACTCTAATGATTGAATGACAGATTGATTCCCTACTGCAAATGCAATACGCCAACCTGCCATATTAAAGGATTTAGATAGTGTATACATCTCTATTCCAATATCCTTTGCTCCATTCGTTTGTAAGAAACTTGGAGGCTTGTTCCTGTCAAATCCTATTGCACCATATGCAAAATCATGTACTACACAAATATTATGTTTGGTTGCTATATCTACTGTTTCTTCAAAAAAATGAGTTGTGGCTGTCGCTGCAGTCGGATTATTAGGATAATTAAGAAACATTAACTTAGCATTTTCTAAATCACTCTTAGTAATAGAAGTGTAATCAGGCAAAAATTGATTTTTTTCAAGTAATGGCATATACACAGGATGGGCATTTGTCATTGCAATTCCAGACATATAATCTGGATACCCTGGATCTGGTACGAGTACTTTATCTCCTTCATTCAATAGACATTGACTTATCTCTACTAAACCTGTTTTAGCACCAAACAAAATAGCTACTTCTGTCTTTGGATCTAATGTAACACCGTATTCTTTTTGATAGAATGTCACAATTGCTTCTTTTAGAAAATCATAGCCTTGAAATGGCGGATATTTATGAAAAGCAGGATTTGTACTCGCTTCTTTCAATGCATCAACAATGAAAGAAGGCGTTGGTAAGTCTGGATTCCCTTGGCCTAGATTAATTACATCATGGCCTTCATTCATTAATTTCTTTGTTTTTTGGACAAGATTAGCAAAAAACTGTTGCGGCAATCGTTGTAAAGCATCCGAATATGTAAACTGATACATGTTCTACTCCCCTATTCGTATAAGTGCGGTACACGACTTTTAAAAATCGGAATATCTTTTCTAAATTGAGTAACAATATCTCGATCAATTTCTGCTATAATCGTAGCTTCTTTCTCTTTTGGTCCTTCTGTTACAACCTTTCCTGTAGGCTCAATTACATAAGACTCACCAGCAAATTGTGTTCCATTACATTCACCAGAACTATTTGCGGAAATAATATAACATTGGTTCTCTATCGCTCTAGCATATTGTAAATAATGCCAATGCACACGTCTAGATGTTGGCCATTGTGCAACAACAATAATCACTTCCGCTCCTTGCAATGCTAGCGAACGCATTAATTCAGGGAAGCGTAAATCATAACAAATAACGACACCTATCTTCGTACCATCTAATTCGAATATCTTTCCTTTTTCTTTTCCAGCTTGCAAAAAAACATGTTCATCTAACATTGGCACTAAATGCATCTTGTCATATTGATGAATAAGTTCTCCTTGCTTCGTAATGATATAGCTCGTATTGTATATCCCATCTTCTCTCTTATTCGCAATCGAACCTGCAATGATGTGCTTGTCATGTTGCTTTGCTAGATTCTTCAAAAAAGGGACGATATCTCTTCCATCTTTATCTGCATATTCTTCTAATTGATCAAGTGCATAGCCTGCATTCCACATTTCAGGTAACACAACCGTATCTACATCTTGTACTAATTCTGTTTCCATCCAATCTATAATTTTTGCTTTATTTGCTTCTGGATTTGCTGGAATAACATCCATCTGATATATAGCAAATTTCATATAAATTCACCATCTTTCTTATACTCTACATGTCATTTTAGCATTTTGACATATCAAAAGAAATAAAAACAACAAAAGATGCATAACAAGACTGTTTTAAGAAAGAATAGAACAAGAAGATTGAAGGAGGTTTTGTTATGATTGAAAAGAAAAATACGCAAAATGATAGAAAAGAGATTCTAACAACACAACAAGGGCATCCTGTTACGGATAATCAAAATGTTCGAACAATTGGAAACAGAGGAGCAATGACATTAGAAAATTATGACTTCTTGGAAAAAATAAGTCATTTTGACAGAGAAAAAATACCTGAGCGAATTGTACACGCACGTGGCGCAGGAGCACACGGGTATTTCCAATCGTATGGTACGGTAAATGGCGAATCTATCTCAAAGTATACTCGTGCAAAAGTTTTTACGAATACAAGTGTAAAAACACCTGTATTTGTTAGATTCTCGACAGTTGTTCACGGAAATCACTCACCTGAAACATTAAGAGACCCAAGAGGATTTGCTGTTAAATTCTACACAGAAGATGGAAACTGGGATTTAGTCGGAAATAACCTAAAAATATTTTTCATTCGTGACCCTTTAAAATTCCCTGACATGATACATGCTTTTCGCCCAGATCCTGTTACAAATGTGCAAAATTTAGAAAGAATGTTCGATTTTATTAGTATGTCACCAGAAGCAT
>JAJUGF010000097.1 GCA_029268495.1 Gracilibacillus sp. | reverse complement strand
TAATCATATGTTAATTTGTATGAATTGTATAAGTTTATCTTGAATTCTATTGTAACGAAATGCTTCAGTCGTTACGTTTCTAAACGGGCGTTTACGCTTTTGCTTCGTCTAGCGTAAGCGCCCAGAAACTAGGTGACTTCGCGAACCACCTTACGATAAGTCATCATCGATTCGCAAACTCACCGTGATTCCTTTATCTTAAGTTGGTTCACTCCAGTCACTACGTTTCTAAACGGGCGTTTACGCTTTTGCTTATTATAACATGTTCTTGTTTTATTAGCTTGCAAACATATTCAAAATACACATTATTGTTAGTTTTGTGTTAGAATATGTAAGGTGAAAGGTCTACTCCTTCACCAAATAGTAAGGGAGTGTCGTCATGTTGAGCACATTAAAAAAGAGATTAGAAGAGTTAAAAGTTAGTGATATAATGATACCTGCTGAGAAAGTGGCACATGTTCAATTAGGGAACCCATTAGAACATGCTTTACTTGTATTAGTGGAGTCAGGTTATTCTTCTGTTCCAGTATTAGATTTAGATTTTAAATATCAGGGTACAATCGCAAAAACACCTATCTTAAAAAATGTTATGGGTATGGAAAGATATGAAATGGAGAAATTAAGTGAGCGAAAAGTAGAAGATGTTATGAATAAAGAACAACCATCCGTAACGTCAGACACCGATTTTTTAACAGCAATCAAAGTAGTAATTGACAATGCATTTGTTTGCGTTGTAGATGAACAGAATTACTTTGTTGGGATATTAACTAGACGTGCCATTTTAAAAGAAGTGAACAAATCAATTTATATGAATGCATAGTGCAAACTTGTACTATAAAATAATTTTTAGTACATTATAAATATCGAAAATAAATACTTGGAGGATTTAACTTTATGAAAATGATGGATGCAAATGAAATAATATCATTTATTTCAAACAGTAAAAAATCAACACCTGTAAAAGTGTATGTAAAAGGTAAGAAATTAAACGAAATCAAGACAGAAGGTTCGATTCAAACATTTTTAAATGATAACAATGGTGTTATTTTTGGAGAATGGAATGAAGTGAATGAGTTACTAAATACATACAAAAGTCAAATTGAGGATTATGTCATCGAAAATGACAGACGTAACTCTGCAATTCCTTTATTGGATATGAAAAATATTAATGCAAGAATAGAGCCAGGTGCAATTATTCGTGAACACGTGGAAATTGGCGATGGTGCAGTTATTATGTTTGGTGCATTGATTAATATCGGTTCTGTAATTGGTGACGGAACGATGATTGATATGAATGCATGTTTAGGTGGACGTGCCACTGTAGGTAAAAACTGTCATGTTGGTGCAGGAGCTGTATTAGCAGGTGTTATTGAACCACCATCCGCACAACCAGTAATCATTGAAGATAATGTTGTGATTGGTGCAAACGCAGTTGTTCTTGAAGGCGTAAGAGTTGGGAAAGGAGCAGTTGTTGCAGCGGGTGCGATTGTAACAAAAGACGTTCCTGCAAACACAGTTGTAGCAGGAACACCTGCAAAAGTAATTAAAGAAATTGATGATCAAACAAAGTCAAAAACAGAGATTATCGAAGCACTTCGAAAATTAAATGATTAACAAGTGAAGGCAGGATAATAGTATATCCTGCCTTCTTTGGCGATACACTTCTTTTATTAGGGGGAATAACATGAACTATAATCAGTTAATAAAAATACGTAGAGATTTACACCAAATACCAGAATTAGGGTTTCGGGAATTTAAGACTCAAGCATACATATTGCAAATTTTAGAAAAAATAAAAACACCGAATATGGTTATAGAAAAATGGGAGACAGGGCTATTTGTATATTTAAAGGGCAAAAATCCTAACAAGACATTAGCATATAGAGCGGATATAGATGGATTGCCGATAAAAGAAGAAACAAATCTTCCCTATCATTCTAAACACGAAGGATGTATGCATGCATGTGGGCATGATTTACATATGACCATTGCTATAGGTGTTATTAATGAAATCGTACGCCATCCAATAGATGATAATGTGCTTTTTATTTTTCAACCAGCTGAAGAGGGACCGGGTGGAGCAAAGCCAATGTTACAATCAGAACAATTCAAAAAATGGGATATTGATATGATTTTTGCATTACATATCGCACCAGAATTGCCTGTTGGAACAGTATCTTCACGAGAGGGGATTTTATTTGCGAATACTAGTGAACTATTCATTGATTTTAAGGGAAAAGGTGGACATGCGGCATACCCACATTTGACGAAAGATATGACGGTTGCTGCTAGTATGTTTGTCGCTCAAATTCAGCAGATTATCTCTAGAAAAATTGATCCACTAGATAGTGGAGTTATTACAATTGGTAAAATGACTTCAGGTACTGTGCAGAATGTGATTGCAGAAGAAGCCAAGTTAGAGGGTACAATTCGTACATTAAATCAAGAAACAATGCGTGTGATTAAAGCAGAATTAGAAAGACATATTAAAGGATATGAACTATTATATGAGTGTAAAATCAGATTAGATTATGGCGCAATGTATCATCAAGTTTACAATAACGGTAACGTAGTATCCCAATTTGAAAAAATAATGAATAGTAGTAATATCATCTATAAAGAAGCAAATGCAGCGATGACAGGGGAAGACTTTGGGTATTTTCTTAAAGAGATAGATGGTTTTATGTTTTGGTTAGGTGTAGGTTCAACATATGGTTTACATCATAGTAAATTAAATCCGAATGAAGAAGCAATTCAAATCGGTGTACAAGCAGTAGTAGAAATGCTAAAGAATTATAAATAAAAATCGGAGTTTCGCATAATTTAATTGCGAAACTCCGATTTGTTTATAATCTCTTAATAAAAAATAAAGTGTATTAATTTTTTACTACATTCACTTGGTGTGGATATGGAATTTCAATATTATTTTCATCAAATGCTTCTTTTACTCTTTTGCGAATATCTCTTTCTGCACTCCATTGCTCTCCATTTATTGTGCGACCGATAATACGAAGAACTACTTCACTTGATCCAAAAGCTTGTACACCGATAACGTCAGGTGCTTCTTCAAACCGCACATCTGCTTCGAACTCTGCACATACACTCTTTAATACAGAAATTGCGTGATCAATACTGTCTTCATAACTAATCCCAATATCTACAAGTGCTCGCATATTTCCTCTAGAATGATTACTGACACCTGTTATCTCGCGATTGGGAACATAATGAAGTGTTCCGTCAAATCCTCTTAATTGTGTCGTTCTTAAACCGATTTCTTCAACTACACCGTTATATCCAGCAGTCGTAACATAGTCGCCTACATCCACTTGTTTTTCTAAGAGAATGAAAAAACCCGTTACGATGTCACTAACTAAGCCTTGCGCTCCGAAAGCTACCGCTAAACCAATCACACCCGCACCTGCAATAAGTGGCCCGATTTCTAGACCAATTATTCCAAAGAACATAACAACAAAAATGAATATCAATGTGTATGAAAATACATTGATTAATAATTTTTCTAATGTTAGTGCACGTGCTTCAGATACTCTTTTGGTTGATGTAGATTTTCTTAATAAGGAAGAGATTAATTTTTTGCCTAGTGGTGCTACGATTAAAAAAACAATAAGTAATATACCGATTTTCGCAGAGTACACTAGTAACGTGTTAACTAGCTCAGTCCATTTAATATCAATCATAATTTAGCCTCCAATTTTTTGATTCATTATCTATGATAATGGAAAAACAACACATAATTCAAATAATTACTATATTATTGTCGAAATATAAGGAATGATAGCTTACTTAAAAATATTTAGTAGTTAATCAATATTAAAAGGTTTAATTGATTTAAAGAGAAGTTCTTTTAACAAATGAAGCGAATAAGGAGTGCAAAACAGTTCTTTATTACGATTGAAATTTAAGTGATAAAGAATTATTTTGTGAAGAGAGATTATGGTAAAAATATAATAAAAAAATTTTCAGAAATTAAGTCGAAATGGTAGCATTTTATTTCGGGAACCGTTATATTTATATTTACGTAAAAAATGGGGGTGTACATAGTGGAAACATTTAAGAAACTAAAGCAATTTTATTGGCCTTTTATGAAGTATTTTTATTTATCTGTTTTTTCTGTTCTATTTGTAACCGTCATCACAGTTGTTTATCCGATTATATTACAGATAACAATTGATGATGTCGTATTGGGGGAACAATACAATTTAATCAAGTATATTGCAATTGTTTTTATTGGCCTAATGATTCTTAAAGGAATTGCGAATTTTTATCAACAATACTTAGGAGATTTATTTGGGATTAAATCTGTATTTGATCTTCGTAATGCATTATATAAAAAGTTGCAAAGGCTTTCTTTTACGTATTACGATAATGCGCGTACAGGTGATTTAATGTCAAGGCTTACGATGGATGTGGAAGGCTTTCGATTTTTTCTATCAGCAGGTTTTAAAGAATTAATTAGAGTGGCATTATTAATCATTATTAGTTTAAGTGTTATGTTTTATTATTCTGTACCATTAGCATTAGTAACGATGGCTGTTATGCCTTTTTTAATTGTTGTTGTACAAAGATTTGACAAAAAAGTGCATCCAGCTTTCCGAAGCATTAGAAAATCTTTAGGAAGTTTAAATACACGTATACAAGAAAATGTGAGTGGAATGAATACAGTAAAATCGCTGTCTAAAGAAGATTTTGAGATTGATCGTTTTTCTCATAATAACATTAATTATCGTGATGAGAATATTAAAACATCTAATATTTGGGCAAGATACTTTCCCTTAATGGAATTAATCGGGAACCTTAGTATGATTGCGCTGCTTGTATATGGTGGGTATTTAGTCATTAATGGAAGTCTCGCACTAGGTGAACTGGTTGCCTTTTTTAGTTTAGTTTCTTATATATTAGGACCGCTTATGCATTTAGGATTTATCGTGAATCAATTCTCACAAGCGAAAGCTTCTGGAGAAAGATTGCTAGAAATACTAGAAGCAAAAGAAGATATTATAGAAGAAACAGACCCACTAAATACAGATACAATACAAGGACACATCACATTCAAAGATGTTTCATTGACATATGTAGCAGAAGATGATGCGGCGTTGTCTCATATTAGCTTTGATGCACCTCCTGGAAAAGTAATTGGTTTAATTGGTCCAACAGGTGCAGGTAAGACGAGTATTACACAATTAATCACACGATTTTATGAACCGGATCAAGGTGTCGTGTACATTGACGGCAAACCAACTAGCTCTTATGAATTGAAAAAACTTAGAAAGCATATTGGGTTTGTTCTACAAGAGTCCTTTTTATTTTCTACTACAATTAAAGAAAATATTGCATACGGAAATCCGAATGCAAGTATGGAAGAAATTATTCAAGCGGCTAAAAGGGCGCAAGCACATGAATTTATCATGGAAATGCCAAAAGGATATGATACGATGCTTGGTGAGAGAGGAATGGGTTTATCTGGTGGCCAAAAACAACGTATCGCCATCGCTCGTGCCATATTAATTGATCCGAGAATATTGGTACTGGATGATGCAACATCCGCAGTTGATATGGAAACAGAATATCAAATTCAAAAAGCATTAAAAGAAGTGATGCAAGATCGAACGACGTTTATTATTGCACATCGAATTTCATCATTAAAACATGCTGATGAAATATTAGTATTAGATAGCGGGAAAATTGTAGAAAGAGGAACTCATGACCAGCTCATTAATCAAGATGGAGCATATCGAAGAATTTATGATATTCAATATAAAGACAAAGATATTGTGATGGAATCTATTTAAAGGGAGGGACACAAAATGAATAAGAATGCGACACAATCAGTAAAAAGAGAAGGTAGTCCACATTTGACACGCTTCTATTATCCGTTGGATCAAGCGGTAGAGAAACCTTTTAATTGGAAACAAATGTTACGTTTATTGGAATATTTAAAACCATATGCTAAAAATTTATTGCCTGCATCGATTTTGGCGATGTTAATATCAACAATAGTAAGATTGGTAGTACCTATTTTGATAGGAAAAGTGGCTATCGATCAGGCTATTGAAAACAAAGATACATCACTTTTAGCCTATTTAATCATTGGAATAGCCATTTTATATATTTTCAGTTATTTTGCTAATATGTTTCGGATTAAATGGGTAAATATACTAGGTCAACGTGTTATATATGATTTACGAAGAAAGTTATTTTCACACGTTCAACGATTATCACATAACTTTTTTGATAAACGTTCAGCAGGATCGATCCTTGTTCGAATTTTGAATGATGTGAATTCATTACAAGAATTATTTACAAATGGAATTATCAATTTGTTAATGGACATCATTATGTTAGTTGGTATTATCGTTATTTTGTTCGTATTAAGTCCACCACTTGCCTTAGCAGTATTAGTTATTTTGCCAATTATGTTTATAATTTCAACAAAACTGCGAAGAAATATACGCCGCTCATGGCAAGATGTTAGGATTCAAAAATCTCGTTTAAATTCCCATTTAAATGAAAGTATGCAAGGGATTCGTATTACACAATCTTTTGCGCAAGAAAAAGAAAATACAGAATTTTTTAATGGTGTGAATGGAGATAATTACGAAATGGAACGAATCGCGATGCGAAAAAGTTCTTATTTTGGTCCATTTGTTGAAATGAGCAATGCCATTGGAACAGTTATCCTTATCACATATGGTGCACATTTGATTTTAGTTGGATCGATAGATGTTGGTACATTTGTATCTTTTGCTTTTTATTTAGGAATGTTTTGGGAGCCGATTTCTAGATTAGGTCAAATATACAATCAATTGTTAGTGGCAATGGCATCATCTGAACGTATTTTTGAGTTTTTAGATGAACAACCAAATGTACACGAAAAAGAGAATGCAAAAGAATTTAAAGATATGAAAGGACATATTGAATTTGATAAAGTACAATTTTCTTATAATGAAGATAGAATTGCATTACACGAAATTTCACTTGAAATGAAACAAGGTCAAACGGTAGCATTAGTAGGTCATACTGGTTCTGGTAAATCTACAATTGCAAATTTAATCAGTCGTTTTTATGATCCGACCGCAGGGTCTGTGAAGATTGACGGAAATGATTTAAGGGAAATGAAATTATCAAGTTTACGAGAAAATATTTCTGTTGTTTTACAAGATACTTTCATTTTTTCTGGGTCTATAAAAGAGAATATCCGGTTTGGTAGACCAAGTGCTACAGATCAAGAAGTGATAGAAGCTGCGAAAATAGTTGGTGCAGATGAATTTATTCAACGTCTATCTAAAGGGTATGAAACAGAAGTAGAGGAGAGAGGGAATATCTTATCTGCAGGAGAAAGACAATTATTATCTTTTGCAAGAGCGTTACTTGCAAATCCTAAGATTTTAATTTTAGACGAAGCAACGGCAAGTATTGATACAGAAGCAGAAGTGAAAATTCAACAAGCATTAAGAAAGTTACTTAAAGGACGTACAGCAATTATGATTGCACATAGACTTTCTACGATTAGGGAAGCAGATAACATTATTGTGTTAGAACATGGGAAGATTCTTGAACAAGGAAGTCACCTTGATTTAATGAAGAGAAAAGGGGAATATTACCACCTTGTAAAATCACAATTTGATATGTTAGATGCACTATAAAAAGTTACAGGCATTTTCTGAGTCTAGAAAATGCCTGTTTTTATAACGAATAGTAAATCTTATTAAGTAAATGGATTAATATGTTAGAATAGATGTATTGGAATTGTGAACATTGGAGGAATTGTAATGAAACGAGAATTTGCAGTAATTGGATTAGGGCGATTTGGTGGGAGTATTTGTAGAGAGTTGAGTGCAGAAGGAATGGATGTCTTAGCAATAGATATTCATGAAGATAAAGTGAATGAATTTAAAAATATTGCAGCACATGCAGTCATTGCAGATACAACCGATGAGAATGTTTTAAAAGAATTAGGTATTCGAAATATTGACCATGTCATCGTAGCAATTGGAGATAATATCCAAGCGAGTATCTTAACAACGCTAATGTTAAAAGAATTAGGTATTAATAAAATTACAGTAAAAGCACAGAATGATTACCATGAAAAAGTCTTAAACAAAATTGGTGCTGATCATGTCGTACACCCAGAGAGAGATATGGGTAGACGT
>JAJUGF010000096.1 GCA_029268495.1 Gracilibacillus sp. | reverse complement strand
GTTATTTTTTTTTGTATATTCAAACCTAGTGATATCGTCATTCTCACCTAATACTTCATCCATAAATTCTCTAAGTGCTCCTGCACGTTGAGGGAAGTTCACAATAAAATAATGTTTATATCCTTCATATATTAATGATCGCTCTTTAAATTCTTGCATACGATCAATATCATTATTTCCCCCGCTGATAATACATACAATATTTTTTCCTTTAATCTGGTCTTTGTAGAAATCCAATGCTGAAATGGACAAAGCACCAGCAGGTTCTGCTACAATTGCATTTTCATTATATAAATCAAGAAGGGTTGTACATAATTTACCTTCAGGCACTGTAACAATATCATCAATAAATTGCTTGGCTATGTCGAAGGAAATATTCCCAACTTGTTTTACACTTGCACCATCAACAAATTTGTCTATTTTATCTAATTTGACTACATTACCTTGTTTGAGTGCTTCTTTCATTGACGCTGCACCTTCAGGCTCTACACCGATAATTTTAGTATCTGGACTAATACTATTAATATAAGAACCTACGCCGGAAATCAATCCGCCTCCACCAACTGCCATAAAGACATGAGAAATTTGTTCTTCCATTGCATCGAGTATTTCTAAGCCAACAGTTCCTTGTCCTGTAATTGTTCGTGTATCATTAAAAGGGTGAATAAATGAAGCATTATGTTCATTGCAATATATCATTGCTTGATCATAGGAATCATCGTATGTATCACCAACTAAACGAATTTCTACAAAAGGTCCACCGAAGAATTCTACTCTGTTCACTTTCTGTCTTGGTGTCGTACTTGGCATAAAAATCACACCTTTTACACCTAATGCTTTACATGAATATGCAACTCCTTGCGCGTGATTACCTGCACTCGCACATACAACGCCATTAGCAAGTTCTTCTTTCGTAAGTCCTTGCATTAAATTATACGCCCCTCTAATTTTAAACGAACGCACAACTTGTAAATCTTCTCTTTTTAAATAGACATTACATTCATACTTTTCAGATAATATTGGATCTAATTGTAACGGTGTTTTCACAACGACATCTTTCAATACTTGATTTGCTATAATAATATCTCTTACTTGGATTGGATTAACTTTTGTACTCATTATAACGAACCCTTCCTACTTCAATTGTTAGATTAATACTAACATAAACTTATAAATTAGAAAATATTTTTTACTTTGTTTCATTCTAAAATAAGAGAATATCCGAACTACAATGACACGAATAGTAGTTCGGATAAAATATAATTCCTATATTTACCTTTAAAAAGTGGCTTGGAGATTTGGAACAACTTGTTTCTTCCTTGAAACAACACCTTTTAATAAAGCTGTCTTGTTTTCAAGCGTCACATTAAATGCTTGAGCTACTTTCTCTTCTGCTTCACCTATTGCTAATACAACAGAATCATTGTTTAATATGTCAGTAATGACGAACACAAATAATTCTAGTCCTTTGTCTGAAACTGTTTTTTCAATGGCATTTTCGATATCACTACGTAAAGAAAGTACATCATTTATATCAACAGTATTTACTTGAGCTATCTCTACTTTATGTCCATTCATATCAAATTCTTTCGCATCCAGTGTAATTAATTGTTGCGGAGTTTTGTCACTTAAGTCTGCTCCTGCTTTTAACATGTTGAGTCCATATTGGTCAACGTCTATCTCTGCAATAGATGCAAGTTCTTTTGCTGCTTGTACATCTTGTTCTGTACATGTTGGTGATTTGAATAATAATGAATCAGAAATAATTGCAGAAACCATCAAACCAGCGATTTCTTTTGATATTGTTACATTATTTTCTTTAAATAGTTTTAATAGAATCGTTGCAGTACAACCAACTGGTTCCGCTCGATAATAAACAGGGTCTTTAGTTTCGAAATTTGCAATACGGTGATGATCGATTACTTCTAATACTTGTACCAGATCGATATCACTTGCGCTTTGTTGTTTTTCATTGTGATCTACAAGTATAACTTGGTCAACTTCATCAGCTACATTTTCAACCATACGTGGTGCATCAACTTTGAAATAGTCTAAAGCATATTGAGTCTCATTATTTACTTCACCTAAACGAACTGCCTCTGCATCGATACCTAATGCTTTTTTTAACTCAGCATATGCGATAGCAGAACAGATTGTATCTGTATCAGGATTTTTGTGTCCAAAAACTAAAATTTGTCCCATTATGAATTACTCCTTTTTATTTAGTATTTTCTGCTTTATTATACAAGATTTCACTAAAAAGAAAAATAGATTACTTTATTTGTCCGTTTCCAAATAATAAATACTTAGTTGACGTTAATGCTTCTAGTCCCATTGGTCCTCTTGCATGTAATTTTTGAGTACTTATTCCGATTTCAGCACCAAAGCCAAATTCGAAGCCATCTGTAAATCTTGTAGAAGCATTATGATACACAGCAGCAGCATCGACACCATTCATAAATGATAAAACATTCTCATTATTTTCAGAGATAATGGATTCTGAATGATTTGTCCCGTATTTGTTGATATGATCAATTGCTTCATCAACAGAATCTACAATTTTCATAGCGACAATATTGTCTAAGTATTCTGTTTCGTAATCTGTGTCTGTTGCCAAAATAACAGAGTCATCTACAGCTTTTACTATTTCATCCCCATGAATTAAGACATTCGCTTCTTTTAAATTGGTTACTAACTCTCTTAAATGATTAGTAGCCCAATTTTTATTTACTAGAATTGTCTCGATAGCATTACAAACAGATGGTCGTTGCGTTTTTGCATTAATCGCTATTTCAATTGCCATCTCTTTATTTCCTGTTTCATCAATATATAAATGACAATTCCCTGCTCCAGTCTCCAAAACTGGTACGGATGAATTTGCAACTACTGTATCAATTAAATTTTTACCGCCTCTAGGAATAAGCACATCTAGATATGCATTTAACTTAAACATTTCCGCTGCTGTTTGACGACTTGTATCTTCCACTAGTTGAACGGCGTCAGCAGGTAACTCAGATTTATTTAATGCTTGATGAATGACTTCAACAAGAGCTGTATTAGAATGAATAGCAGAAGAACTTCCCCTTAATAAAACGGCGTTACCTGTTTTTAAACATAAGCTTGCTGCATCAATTGTCACATTTGGTCTCGCCTCATAAATCATTCCAACAACACCAATTGGTACTCGTGTTTTTTTAATTTTCAATCCATTTGGTCTTGTCCACTCTTCTAATACATCTCCAATTGGATCATCTAATTTTGTTAATTGTACAAGTGCATCTGCCATATCATCAATTCGTTCACTATTTAAAATTAATCGATCAATTAAAGACTCATGTATTCCATTCTTTCTTGCCTTATCAATGTCTCGTGTATTTTCTTTCATGATAAAATCTTTTTGATGACGTAATTCATCTGATAACAATAATAATGCATCATTTTTTTGAGTTGTTGTCTTTGTTGCAAGCAAAGTAGTAGTATTTTTGACTAATTGTGCTTTGTTTAATAAATCACTCATAATTATATGCCTCCTTCATAGATATCACTAATTTATCACGATGGATTACTTCAGGTTTCTTGCTATCTGTTTGTTCCATCAATAATTTACTTGACTCACCTTTTAATTTTGTTAAATCCTCTGAAGAATAATTCACTTGTCCTTTTGCAATTACGCTATTCCCATATACTATTTCTACGACATCTCCACAAACGAAAGTACCTTTAATTTCATCAATTCCTGCTGGTAAAAGGCTTTTCCCTTGATACATTAATGCCTCGAATGCACCTTTATCTACAAAGATTTGTCCTGAAATATTAGAATGAAAGGCAATCCATTGTTTATGCTTATGGAAACTATTTGAATTTTGGTTTCCAATATATGTTCCGTCACCTTTTTCGTGCATAATATCAATTAATTTATTCTCACCGCTACCAGATCCAACAAATACACGTACACCTAGGGAGAGTGCCATGTTTGCTGCTAGTAATTTGGATTTCATTCCACCCGTTCCAAATTTCGAGCCTGATTCATGCTTTGTTTGATTTAATATCTCATCTGTTAAGACATCTAATTTATGATATTTTATTGCTGTCGGATCTTTCTTTGGATTTTTATTATATAATCCATTGATGTCTGTTAACATGATCAGAAAGTCAGCGTGTACCAACCCACTAACTAATGCAGATAGCATATCATTATCTCCAAAAGTTAATTCATCAATTGCAACAGTATCATTCTCATTGATGATAGGAATAATGTCTCTTTTTAATAATTCCGTTAATGTTGCATACACATTGCTATATTGCACTTCATTTGTGAAAACATCTTTTGTAAGTAATAATTGAGCTGCAACCATTCCATATTTTCTAAATGCGTCTGTATATGCTTGAATGAGTAATCCTTGTCCTACAGCTGCTGCTGCTTGTTTTCCTGCGACAGTAACTGGTCTTGACGGATATCCCAAATCGTAAAAACCTGCAGAGACTGCACCTGATGAAATTAAAATCACTTCATAATTCAGTTTTTTTAATGCAGCGATAGCACTAGTATGTTCATTAAGCTTCAATAAATCAAGTCCGCCTTGTTTATTTGTTAATGAACTACTTCCAATTTTCACAACGATTCGCTGTTTTGCCATTCTACTCACGCCTTTACTATATTTCCGTAATAATGAATACATCCAATCTTTTAACTCATCTCATGTAAACATTGCCTATGCTATCTAAATATTCAGATAAGTTCTGCTTTTTGTTACCCCATGGATAAATTACATTTAACATTCTTAAATGAAACGTATGAATAGAAAAAACCCTCTCCATCCTATTAAAAGGACGAAAAGAGTTCCGCGGTACCACCTTGTATTGATAATGCATTCATTATCCACTTTACTCTTTAACGCAGAGTTACGGTTAAGTATTAGTTAACAGCTCATAGAGTAGGTTCATTAATATAGCGGGTGACAAAACCTTTCAGCCTCGGATTTTGCTCTCTAACACCATCTATTAATTACTATTTCTATTCAACGCTTGGATGTTATTCGATACAGTTATTATACTTGATATTGGTAAGCTACTCAAGCTTTAATTACTTACTTTTACTATCCATCCAAATGGATCTTCTACTTTTCCGTATTGAATTCCAGTTAGGGTATCATATAATTTATGAGATAACTCCCCTGTCTCTCCATTATTGATATAAATCTTTTTCTCGCCCCATGCTAATTCTCCAATAGGAGAAATTACAGCAGCAGTACCTGAACCGAATGCTTCTTCTAACTTACCACTTTCATACGCATTATATATTTCCTGCATTGAAATTTTTCTTTCAACAACTGGAATTTCCCAATGTTTTAACATTTCGATGACAGAGTTACGTGTCACACCTTCAAGAATACTTCCATTTAATTGAGGTGTAATGACTTTACCATCAATTTTGAAGAAAACATTCATACTTCCTACTTCTTCAATATATTTCTTTTCTAAGCCATCAAGCCATAACACTTGTGCATAGCCTTCTTTCGCTACTACTTCTTGTGCTTTTAAACTTGAAGCATAATTACCTGCAGTTTTCGCTTCTCCAGTCCCACCTTTTACAGCTCGAACATAGTTGTTTTCAACAGCAATTTTAACTGGATTAATTCCTGATTCATAATATGCACCAACAGGGGACAAAATAACAATAAACTGATATGTAGCGGATGGATTTACACCTAAATAAGGTTCTGTTGCAATAATAAACGGACGGATATATAAGGATGTCCCTTCAGCTGCAGGTATCCAATCGCTATCGATTTTTACTAAATGCTTTATTGCTTTAATAGCAAATTCTTCATCTATAGGAGGTATACATATACGGTCATTCGAACGATTCAATCGTTCCATATTCTTATTAGGACGGAATAACTGAATTTCGTTATCTTTCGTTCGATATGCTTTTAGCCCTTCAAAAACCGTTTGGCCATAATGAAATATCATTGCAGCAGGATCTAATGCAACTGGTTGATATGGTATGATTCGAGCATTATGCCAACCTTTCTCCATGTTGTAATCTTGTATGAACATATGATCAGTAAAATATTTACCAAATTTCAGTTCATCTGAAGCTGGTTTAGATTTAGGATTTTCATTTTTAATTACTGTGATTGTATATTCTGACATTATTAAGACTCCTTAACACAAATATGTATACATGAAATATAAAAACTTCTATTTTATATTTTATTACTAATCTTAACTAAAAAACAACCTAAAAAGCTTAAATTTTTAAAACATTTATGAATATAAGAGAAAGGTGTAAAGATTATGAGAAATTCTGAACGTTTTGAAACAACATTTAATCGAATACATGAATTGTTGTGTCAATATGCAAATGTCGTCAATACACACGTATCCTTTACAGAGGTATTAGATAAAGCAAGTGATTTGCATATTATAATTGACAAACATGCAGATCTTTTAAAGCAATGCAGTAAACTTAGAAACGCAATGATTCACAGAAAAGTGAAACAAAACTTTTATATTGCGGAACCCCATGATGATATTGTGGAAGAATTAGTTGAGATAGCAGAAATTTTGGCTAATCCACCGTTAGCAATTCAATATGCGTCTAAACCTGTCGAATATTTTGAAACGACAACAACTGTCATGCATGTACTTAAGGTAATAAACAGTAAGTCATTCTCCCAATTTCCAATTTACGATAGCAATAACTGTATTGGGTTAATAACAGATGGTGGAATGCTGAGATGGTTTGCGGAAAAATCGGCAGATGTCCTTTCTTATGACTTCCAACAAGCGCAAATTCAAGAGGTAGTTGCTTTTGAAAAAGAATCAAATGTAGCCTTTATAAGTAAACAAGCAACCATTTTTGATGCACAATCTGTTTTTCAACAGTACATGGAAAACAAAAAGAAGCTTGAAGCGATCATTATAACAGACAACGGGAAACCCAACAGTCTACCAATCGGATTAATCAGTTCATGGGATTTAATTAAATTAAAACTACGTACCTTTCCATTACTAAATCATACGTGAGCAAGAGCATAAACGTGCGTTAAGAAACGTATTGACTGGAGTAGACCAAACGAAATAAAGGAATCACGGTGAGCTTGCGAATCGATGATGACTTATTAAAGTTTGGTATACGAAGTCACCAAGTTTCTGGACGTTTAAGCTAGATGAAGCAAAAGCATAAACGTGCGTTAAGAAACGTTACTGCTAGACGATCCAACAATATGTAACAAGCCGCACACTATAAAGAAAATAGAGACGGCTTGTTCTTTTACATATTAACAACAGATGGTAACATTGAATCGCCCATTAAGTGTTGATCAACTTGGCGTGCGACTTCCCTACCTTCATTGATTGCCCAGACGATAAGACTCTGACCTCTTCTTGCATCACCTGCAGCAAAAACAGATGGGACATTTGTTCTAAAATCACCATATTTCGCTGCAACTTTATTTCTGTCAGCTTTCACGCCAAATGCATCTAAAATTTGACGTTCAGGGCCTTCAAAGCCAATTGCGATTAATACTAATTGTGCAGGCCAGACTTTTTCCGTTCCTTTTATTTCTTCAAAAACAAAGATGCCATTTTCATCTCTTTTCTTCTCCATTTGAATGGTGTGTAATTCTTTCACTTTCCCTGTTTCATCTTTTACAAATTTAGTTGTTAACAATGAATATTCGCGTATATCTTTACCGAATTTCTCTTTAGCTTCTTTATGTGCATATTCTAAACTAAACACATTAGGAAATTGAGGCCATAAATTATCATTTTCTCTTTTGATCGGTAACTGAGGGTGCTTGCCAAATTGAATAATACTTCTAGCGCCATGGCGTAAAGCTGTTGCGATACAGTCTGCACCAGTATCTCCCCCTCCAATTACGATTACATCTTTTCCTTTAGCATGTAAATATGGATTGAGTTGAAAATCATTATTCAGCAAATCTTTGGTAGCATCTGTTAAATAGTCCATTGCATTGTGAATGCCAAGCGCATCACTACCTTCTAAAGGTAATTTTCTTGCTTTTTGTGCACCAGTACAAATAATTACAGAATCGTACATATTTTTTATTTCAGCTGATAATATATCAACACCAACCTCTGTATTGAGATGAATTGTGATACCTTCTTCTATTAATAGATTAATTCTACGCTCAACAACAGCTTTATCTAGTTTCATATTCGGAATTCCATACGTTAGTAAGCCGCCAGCGCGATCTGCCTTTTCGTAAATAACAACAGTATGTCCCGCTTGATTCAGTTGATCTGCTGCAGCGAGACCGGCTGGACCTGATCCGATAATCGCCACCTTTTTACCAGTTCGT
>JAJUGF010000095.1 GCA_029268495.1 Gracilibacillus sp. | reverse complement strand
ATGTTTGGTATTCAATGTGCAGAAGTGCCACAGTACCCAACACATATGAATGAACCATTTGATGATTTTGAAGTATTATTATTATCAGGAAGAGTAGTGACGGATAATCCACTACTCATTTTTTGTGCTTCCAATGCAAAAGTAATTACGAACATTAATAATTTGAAAACACCTAGTAAAAGAAAATCGCCTGAACACATTGATGGTTTTGTCGCCATGTTGATTGGCCATAAAGAAACATTGAATATGATGGGTGAAAGTTCGGAAGGCATGGACGAATTGATTAGTGATATTTATAGATAGAAGGGTGGTGAGACATTGGGACTAAGAGACCGTTTCTCCAATTGGGTGTATGGCAAACTAGAAAAGAGAATGAATGAATATCCAGAAGGTTCCGTACGATTTTCGAATGGTTATTTTGCAAATGACAGTAATATTTTAGAATCAAGTGATGTATACGAATTGCTTCAAGATATTTCGAATCAAGTTATGTTAGCTGAAATTATTGTAGAAGATGCGGATGGAAATGAAGTAAAAAACTCACCTGCATTAAGCATATTAAAGAAACCGAATGGCTATTTAACACAATCGGAATTCATTAAACTCATGACAAACACCTATTTATTGCAAGGTGAAGTATATCCATTCTTGAACCAAGACCAAGTACATTTATTAAGTAATGTGTACCCTGAACTCGATTCTAAACTGGTGGAGCATTTTAAAGTAAATGGAGTCGAGATACCAGGTAATATGATTCGTCATATTAAAAATATAGGCACTAATCATTTAAAAGGTGTTGGATTAATGCAATTAGGTAAGAGTACGTTGGAAGGCGTTATGAATGCGGAAAAAGTGCTTACTGATAAGTATACAAAAGGTGGATTTCTTGCTTTTCTTTTGAGATTAGACGCACATATCAATCCTCAAAATACAGCACAATCGAAACTAATCACTGCTATATTAGATCAGTTAGAAAAGATTGATGAATCTAGAACAGTTAAGTTAATTCCATTAGGGAAAGGTTACTCAATCGATACATTGAAAAGTCCGATTGAAGATGAGAAAATACTTAGCTTTTTGAATGTATACAAGAAGGACTTGGGAAAATTTTTAAATATCAACATCGATACTTACATGTCACTAATAAAAACTGATTTAGAAAAAGCCATGATGTATTTGCATAATAAAGCAGTTAAACCAATAATGAAAAATTTCGGAGAGCATTTGACTCTTCTTTTTTTCGGCCCAAATTCTGAATATAGTATCAAATTTAAGATTAATATTCTTGATTTCGTTACTTACAGTACAAAAACTAACATTGCTTATAACCTTGTCCGTACTATGGTTGCGCAGCCTGATGACGCTAGGGAAATGCTTGGATTTGATAGATTGAACACACCAGAATCAAGCAAGCTTTATGTTTCTAAAGATTTAATTGCTGGTGAGGATTTAAGAAAAGCTACGGATGATAGCTTGAAAGGGGGTGATGACAATCAAAAACAAGAAGAAAGTGGAGAAGAGAACAGTTGACATCACCAATATTCAAACACGAGCTAATGAAAATGAGCCAGTGAAGATTAGTGGTTATGCAGCAATATTTAATAGTCGTACATCCATAGGTGGTTGGTTTGATGAGATTATTTCACCAGGTGCCTTTGACAAATCCATATCTGCTAATAATTCTGACATTCGCGCACTTGTAAATCATGATTGGGATAAGGTGCTTGGTAGAACAAAAGCTAAAACGTTAATCCTAAGAGAAGACAATAAAGGATTGTATTTCGAAATTGAAATGCCGAATACATCTTATGCTAGAGATTTAGCTGCAAGTATGGAACGTGGCGACATAGATCAATGTAGTTTTGGTTTTTGGGTAGATGAAGGAAAAGAAAGATGGGATTACTCACAAGAACCTGCGTTACGAACATTAGAAGAAGTAGAACTGTATGAAGTGTCAGTAGTAAGTTTGCCTGCTTATGATGACACGGAAGCTTCACTGGTAAGGAGTAAAGAGATAGGAAAGGCAGTAGAACAAAGAATGAGTATCATTCAAAAAATAAACCAAACATTGGAGGAAAAGAAATGAAAACTCGTAAACTATTATTAGCATTACAAAAACGTAATAAGGCAAGATTAACTGAACTACGTACTAAACTTGAAAAAGGCGAAGTGCGTGAAGAAGAATTAGAATCAGTACAAGAGGAAGTAGACCAACTAACAGAAGAAGCGCAAGATATTGCCGATGAGTTAGCAAATCTTGATGATGATTCAACACCAGAAGATGGCGGACAGGATAATGATTCTGATGAAGAAGATGGTGATGAATCGGAATCTGATGATGAATCCGAAGAAGATAAAGGTGCAAAAGGTGAAGATGAAAAACGAGATAAAATTATTTCACCAGAACAACGTGAGAAATTAATGGGTGCAATCGGTAAAGGTTTGTCTTCCAAAGGTCATAAATCAGCACAAACAAGAGCAAAAGAAGTTCGTTCTGCATTTGCTAACTTTGTTGTTGGTAATATTTCAGAAGGAGAAGCACGTTCACTAGGAATCGATATTAATAATGGTTCTGTAACAGTACCTGTTGAAATCTCGAAAGAAATCATCACGTATGCTCAAGAAGAAAACCTATTACGTAAATATGGTTCTTACGTTGCTACTGATGCCGATGTAAAATACCCTGTACTAGTTAGAAAAGCGGAAGCGCAAGGACATAAAACAGAACGTGACACAAATGAAATCCCTGAAACGGATATTGAATTTGATTCTATTGATTTAGATCCGACTGAATTTGATGCACTTGCTACTATCACTAAGAAATTATTAAAACGTACAGGTGTAAATATTGAGAAAATCGTTATTGACGAATTGAAAAAAGCATATGTACGTAAAGAAACACAATATATGTTTAAGGGTGATGAGGTAGGAAACTTAAATCCAGGAGCATTGGAGAAGAAAGCAGTTGCCTACTATGAATCAGAAGCAGTGACAACAGATGATCAAAAATTATATAAACAATTAGTGAAATTAAAAAATCAACCTGTAACTGAAGTGCTTAAAAAATCCATGTGGATTATTAACCGCGCTGCATTAACTCGTTTAGAAGGAATGCTAGATTTAAACGGTCGTCCATTATTGTATGAAGCTCCTAATGGTGTGGGATATAAATTACTTGGACATAAAGTAGATTTCACAGATGCAGCAGATGGAACAGATGAAACTAAAGAAGTGTTCTACTTTGGCGATTTCAAAGCTTTTCATATCCAAGAAATTAAAGGTGGAATGGAATTACAAAAACTAATTGAAAAGTTTTCAGGAACAAACAAAGTAGGATTCCAAATTTATAACTTAATTGATGGACAGTTGATTTACTCACCATTCGAGCCAGCTGTATATCGTTACGAAGTAGGAGCGGTTGACCCTAATGCAGGAGTGTAATAAATAATGACTGATCAAGAATATGTAACTAAATTAAAAAGTCACATTCACTGGGAAGAGGGCATGGATGATTCTATGCTCTCTTTTTATCTTGCTCAAGGTAAAAAGTACGTACAAAATGCATTAGGGAAAGAAAATGAATGGCTTGTGATTATGGTTGCAGGAATCATGTATGAGTACCGAGTGTCAGAAAAGGAATTAGAACAGGCACTTGATGCACTTACACCATTCTTTGTGCAGGAGGGTTATTCAGATGTCGAAACGACAAACGAATAAACTTAAATGGAATGCAGATTTAATGCATTTGGAAGAAATAATTGACCCTGAAACAGACCGAGTCGTAAAAGGATATGCTAAAGTACGTAATTTGAAATACAACAATATAGGTATTACCGCCATTGATAAAACAACATTTAAAGATACACAAGAAATCATGAAGAAAATTGAAGTGCGACTAGATCGAGAAGTTGAAAATAATCAAGATGACTATCGAGTGAAGATTAAAGAACGTGTCTATGACATTGAAAGAATTTATGTGCGTGAAGAAGACCGCATAATGGAGATGAGTTTATCTTATGCCGATTAACTTTCAACAGCTAAGAACAATCATGAAGGAATCGGGAATGTCTGTTTATCGAGATAGTGAGCCAGATGATGCCGTATATCCATACATTGTCTATGAATTTGTGAACGAAACACACAAACGTACATCTAACCAAGTAATCATAGACATGCCACTCTATCAAATTGCAGTGATTACGAATGGAACTGAATCAGACCTTAAAGCATTAAAGGATGTGTTTAACGAATATGGTGTCTCATATAGCCAATTTGAAGGCATTCCGTATGACGAGAATGATTCCACCATAACGCAATTTATAACCAATGTGAGGTGCGCTAATGGCTTCTAACAACAATGGTTTTGCAGAAGCTTTAGAAGATATAAATACTTTAGCAAGAGTGAATAAAAAAGTAGAGATTGATGTGTTGGAAGAAGCTGCAGAATACTTTGTAAAAAAATTAAGACCACGTATCCCTAAATCAAATCAGAGTGGAAAACATTTACGCGATTTATTAGAAATTGTAGTTAAAGATGATGTAGTTCAAGTTGTTTTTGATGACGAAGGATGGTATTGGCATCTTGCTGAACATGGCCACAAAAAACGTGGTGGAAAAGGTCGAGTAAAAGGCCGCCATTTTGTGCAAAACACTTGGGATGCAGAAGGCGATAAAGTCGCTGATATTATGGCTAATAAAATATTAAAGAAAATTGGAGGATAATAATATGGCAGTAATTAAAGAACCGATTCAATATACAGTTGGTATTGAAGATTTATTTATTTGTTTTGAAGCAAGTAAAGACCCATCTACAAACGAACCAACGTATGAACCAGATGTTTATCAACAAACGAATATTACAGATGTAACATTTACACCGAATACTAGTACATTTTCTAAATGGGCATCTAATAAAAAAATAATCAATATTGTTAAGACAGGATCGTATGGACTTGGTTTTAACCTTGCAGGCTTGAGTCGAATTGTTAGAGATAAAATGTTTGGTAATGAGGTTAATCGAGGGGTTGCTTTTGAAAAGGCTACACCTAAAGAATACCCTAAATTCGCTATTGGTATTGTTGCGCCATTAAGTGATGGGAATAAATTATTGAGATGGTACCCTGGTTGTTCCATTACACCATCTGAGAAAACATTGGCTACTATTACAGAAGAAATGACAGTGAATGACGTGGCTTATTCTATTACAGCAGATGCATTGTTATTTAACGATATTACGGTAGTGGAGTTAGATACTGGTAGAGAAGGAGCTAATATCACTGCTACTCAATTTATGAATCAAGTAGTGTATGATGAATCACAACTTGAGACTTTGTTTCCCAGTGACCCCCTAGTTACGGTTATGCCTGACACTGCTATCGTAGCACCAGGGGGAACTAGACAATTAAGTGTCACCGTATCGAGCGTAACGGATGATAGTGTAACTTGGTCATCTAGTGATGAATTAATTGCAACTGTCGATAACACTGGACTCGTTACTGTCTTGGTAGAAGCAACAACAGGTGAGACAGTAACAATTACTGCAACAAGCGTAGAGGACCCAACTAAATCTGATACATGTGTGATTACAGTTGAATAGGGGTGAAGTGAATGGCTAGACTTAGTGACTTGGTCAATGTGAATATCAATAGGGATACTATTCGAATACAAGGTGTAGACATCCCTGTTATTTTCACATTTGAGAGTTTTCCGTATGTAGAAGAAGCATATGGAAAACCGTATCATATTTTTGAAAAAGATATTAATCGAATGTTGAAGAAAGGCGCAGTAACATTAGGTAAAAATGAAACAAGATTAATGCGCGCTTTAATCTATGCCATGGTCAAAAGTGGTGGAACTGAATGTACACCACACGAAATTAAAAACGCAATTCCATTGAGTGATTTACCTGGAATATTTGAAAAGACTATGGGAATATTCAACAATCAAAATTTTCAACATTCCGATATGAATAAATTAAAAACTGAAAAAAAAAATTAATGAATCAGTCTCAATCCGAAGCAAGTGAATTGGATTGGGACTTTTATTTTTATGTTGCAGAAACATTACTAGGTTGGAGTAGAGATTCATTTTTTAAAAGCACTCCTAATCATTTATTAAAGCAATATATTATGCATTTACAGTACACGAAACCAGAAGCGTTGAAAACAGTAAAACAAATCCAATACATTGATCAGACACCATTATACAGTAGAGGGTAGGTGAGGAATATGGCAGATAAAGAAAGAAATGTAGTGCTTAATTTTAAAATGGATGGACAAGTTCAATATGCAAAAACCATACGAGAAATTAACGCAGTGATGAATACAGCAGCTAAAGAGTATCGTAATCATGTAGCGGCAATGGGTGAAGATGCGAAAGCTACAGATAAGTTAGCTGCTGAAAAGAAGAAATTAGAAATACAAATGGAAGCAGCTAGACAACGTACGCAAATGTTACGAGCGCAATATGATGCCATGTCAAAAGACACCAAAACTACTACTGGTCAACTGACACAAATGTATGGAAAGTTGTTAGATGCTGAAAAGGCTGAAATAGCTTTGGAAAAGTCGATGAATAGAGTTAATGAAGGGTTATCTGAACAGGCTATCGAGGCAAGAGATGCGCAACAAAAAATGAGTGAATTAAAAAATGAAAATAAATTATTAGAAGCTGAACAGAAAAGTCTAAATTCCTCGTTTAAATTACAAAAAGCAGAACTAGGTGATAATGCTACAGAAACAGAAAAGTTAGAACTAGCTCAAAAGCAATTAACTCAACAAATGGAGTTATCTGAGCGTACCGTGAAAAATTTAGAAAGTCAGTTAGAACAAGCTAAAAAAATCTATGGTGATAATAGCATAGAAGTAATGCAAATGGAGTCCAAGTTAAATGAAGCTAGAACAACCATAAAGAAATTTAGCAATTCACTAGATAGCATTGAGAATAGTAGTAATAATGCATCAGAAGGATTAGATGATTTAGGTAAAAAAATGGATCTAAATAACATGATTGAAGCTGCCGAATTGCTACAAGGTGTGTCTGATAAACTGTTTGAAATGGGTGGTAATGCGTTTAATAGCGCTTTGAGTTTTAAAAATTCACAAACTAATATTCAGGCTAACTTAGATTTAACTGCGAAAGAAGCTGAAAGTCTAAATGATATTGTTGACCAAGTATTTCGTAATGGGATTGTTGGCTCTGTAGAAGAAGCAACGGAAGCGGTAGTCTTAGCTAAGAGAACTTTTGAAGATCTTAATGATACCGACTTAGAAAATATAACAAATAAAATCACTGCAATGGCTCAATATACTGGAACGGATGTACAAGAGAATATCCGTGGTGCAGAACAAATGATGATTGCATTTGGATTAACTGGTGAAGAAGCGCTCGATTTGATTGCTGCAGGTTATCAAAATGGGCTAAATCGTAGTGATGATTTTATGGATACTTTGGTAGAATACTCACCAATATTTGACCAAGCAGGATTTAGTGCAAATGAAATGCTTAATATACTGAATAATGGTTTAGAAGATGGTGCATTTAACACTGATAAAGCAGCAGATGCTATTAAAGAATTCGGTGTGTTTTTAAATGATGGAACAATTGCAGATAATATTGAATTATATAGTGACAATACTCAAAAATTATTTGAACAATACGAAAAAGGGAAAGCGACTGCCTCAGAAGTATTCGCATCTATAAGTAATGACATAGTGGATACCGATAAAAAACAAAAGCAATACGAAATGGGTGTTTCTGCATTTGGTACTATGTACGAAGATTTAGGTGAGAGAGCGGTTGAATCTTTTTCAAAGACTGGCGGTGCTATTGACGAAGTTAATGGCAAGGCAGACGAAATGGCACAAAAGTCACCTGGTCAGCAATGGGAATCTTCTATGCGTGAATTGCAAGCAACATTATTGCCTTTAGGTGAAAAATTAATTGAAATCGCAACGGAAATTTTACCTCCATTGATTGAAGGGATTGAGAATGCAAGTAATTGGTTTAGTGAATTGTCGGGTCCAATGCAAACTTTTCTCATTATTTTCGTAGGGGTTGCGACAGTTGGGACAATTCTAGTTCCAGTAATTTTTGGACTGGCAGCTGCGTTTACTGCTTTACAAGTGCCACTCTTGCCTATAATAGGAATTATTGCGGCACTTGCTCTAGCTATAGCTGGAATTATAACAGCAATCGAAAACTGGGGTAAAATAACTCAATGGCTAGGTGAGAAATGGGAAGAATTTTCTGCATGGATTGTAGCAATTCTAGAAGTAATCAAATCCGTATTTTTTAAAGCTCTAGATTGGCTTGATGAGAAAACGAATGGGAAATTTCATGGCATGATT
>JAJUGF010000094.1 GCA_029268495.1 Gracilibacillus sp. | reverse complement strand
ATACAAGGAAATGCTAAACATGATTGGCAAATTATTTGTGAAATCGCTCGTGTTTTAAAAAAAGAAAAGTATTTTCCTTACACATCTGCAGAGGAGATTTTTGAAGAATTACGCATCGCTAGTCGTGGGGGCAAAGCCGATTATAGTGGAATTACTTATGAGCGAATGAAAAAAGAAAAAGGAGTTCGTTGGCCATGTCCCTCTACACAATCCAATGAGACGACAATTCTCTTTAAAGAGAAGTTTGCACATGGAGATGGAAAAGCACGTATATTTGTGAACGAATTGCATCCAAATCTATCTAAACCTGCCCTATCAACAACCTATCCTTTGTATTTAACAACAGGTAGGGTGATGTCACATTACTTAACTGGTGAACAAACGAGAAGAAGCTCGTCACTTAGAGCAAGAGAAGTTGAAGCATACATGGAAATCCATCCAGAAACTGCAAAATTGTATCATATCAGACCAAATTCACTTGTACGTGTAGAGTCACGTTATGGCTCTATCATTGTAAGAAGTAGAATTGTCTCTACAATTCGAAAAGATACACTATTTATTCCGTTCCACTGGGATGAAAAACAAAACGTAAACAAATTGATTGATGATACTCTCGATCCATACTGTCAAATGCCTGGTTTTAAATTAACTGTTGTTACTATATCCTGTATGGATCGATAATATTTCGTTCACTTGTTGATATATTATTACAATGACAAAAAGGGCTTCATTATTGTTTGCCACCAAATAATCAAGCTAATTACAACAGCTACAAATACAATTAAGCTTTTTATACCATACGGAATTTTATTAGGAATAAATCGTAATGCTAATGAGAAAATAAGACCTGCTACGAATATGTATATAAATGCATAAACTAATAATCCTAAAAAATTATCTACCGGTAATTGCATTGATTCTTTTAATAAGTCCATATTGACACCTCTTTAATACATCTTTCTAATATATTTACAAATACTATCATACATGATTATGCTCGTTTTGAAAGTGTTTTTTCACTACTAGCATAATCTTTTTTTACTTACTTACGTAATTCCGTGATAATGATTCCCACACAATAAATCGAAAAACACAAGAACAATGAATAGTTCTTGTGTCACATGCAATGAAGTTCTTTACCGTTCTGACTTAAAATTCATGATAATTCCTGCTGTTTCTTCAATTGATTTATCAGACACATTTATAACAGGACATTGTAACTTCTCCATCCACTCATTCGCAGTTCTCAATTCTTTCTTAATCTGATCCATAGAAGCATATTTTGATTGTGCTGGAAGTCCCAATGTTTTTAGACGTTCTGTTCTAATTTTCAGCAAATGACTAGGGTCAATGGTGAGTCCTACAACCAATCTATTCACATCATGAAATAATTGTTCTGGTGGTTCCATATCGGGTAATATTGGTAGATTGGCTGTCTTGATTCCTTTATGTGCCAAAAAAATACTAAGTGGCGTCTTCGAAGTACGTGATACACCTATTAACACAACATCTGCCAATACAAGTCCTTTTACATCTTTACCATCGTCATACTTCACAGCAAATTCAACTGCTTCAATTCTTTTAAAATATTCATCATCTAATACTTGTCTTTGTCCAGGATCTGGCTTTGGCGCATCATTAAATGTATCAATATATGCTTGCATCATTGGACCCATTACATCTACTGCACGAATACCTTCTTTAATCGCTTCTTGTTGCATTTTTGCTCGTAATTCTGGTTGTACAAGTGTGTATGCAATAAAGCTATGTTTTCTCTTTACTTCTTGAATTATTGTTTCGATTTCTTCTTCTGTTTGTATATGGCTATATCTTTTAATCTTTACTTCTTTACTCGTAAACTGGCGTATAGTCGCTCTCACTACTGCCTCTGCAGTCTCTCCAACTGCATCTGAACAAACATAAATATATGTATCATTCTGTACCATTCTAAAGCTCTCCTTTGTTTTTATGCATCAGATTCCACTTCAATTAATGATTTCACAATATTTGTCTTTGTAATTCTTCCTACCACTTTTAATGCTTGTGGATTATTCTCATTCACTGCTTTCACTACAGGTAAACTGTCAATTTGATAATAAATCAACTTTCTTGCAGCTTCGTACACGCTATCATCCGGAGAAACCGTATATATTTTAGGTCTTTTTGTCATCACTAGTTGAATTGGCATCGCTTGTGCTTGTGCATTACCTAGAGTTACCTTTAGTAAATCCTTCCGTGATACAATTCCAGCTAATATTTGATTCTCATCCACTACCACGAGTGTTCCTACATCTTCTAAAAATAATGAAATAACTGCATCATTTACAGTTGTTGTCGCCTGAATCGTTATTGCTACACTTTGAATATCCTTCACTGGGGTCGTGTGCCACCAATCTGAACGCTCCAACCTGTTTAAACTTCGCTTACCAAGAAAGTACCCCACTTTTGGTTTTGCTTCGATATTTCCTGTCATAACTAATACAGCTAAATCTGATCTTATTGTTCCTTTACTGACACCTAACATTTCCGCAATTTGTTCTGCGGTAATCGGTTCATGTTTCTTTAATATTTCAATTATTTCCTGTTGTCTCTTTGTAAAATCGATCATGTTTTTCCTCCTGATCTACCAATCAAGTTCCTATATATAATTAGTATAGTGTACTTTTCTGTATATGACTAGCATGATATGCTATATACTTCACTATCAAAATTGTGTAAAATCAAAGTATTGTGGAAAGGTTAACATTTTTATAAATGATATTATCTGATACATGAATACTACATAAGGAGAACAAAATTAATGCAAAGACATACGAATTGGAATTACATACTATTGTTATTTGTCATTTTCGGTGGGTATTTAATATTTGGAATCTCTGAAAATATTAAAGGCCCTGCTTTGCCTGAAATGCAAAGTGAACTCTCATTATCTGATGGTAAGCTTGGAATTTTACTTGCTATTAACTCATTTGGATTCTTACTTGCTTGTATGTACACGCCATGGTTAACTTCTAAATTGGGTGCAAAAACAACTAGTATCCTTACTTTTGCTTTGATGGGCTTATCAGGGATTGCTGTTTATTATTCTACCAATTTATCTTCGCTTATTGGTGCTTATTTTTTACTTTATTTAGGAAACGGGATGCTTGAAATCGGATTAGCGATTATTGCTGCTCGCTTATTTACCAAAAACACCGGTACAATGTTAAATCTTTCGCACTTCTTTTATGGACTTGGTTCAACTGTTGCACCAATTATCGCAGCGCAAATGATGGGATGGGAAATAGCTTCTACTGTACTAGGTTGGCGTGGCATGTATGTTATTATGCTCTCCCTTTCTTTATTACCAATTATCCCAGTAATAATTAGTCGTTTTCCTATACAACAGGGTGAAGATAGTGAAGAAAGTACATCATTTAAGAAATTAACCAAGGACCCAATTGCATGGCTAATTGTTTTTGCTCTTACGATGGGCGTAACAGCAGAATTAGGCATTGCTGCATGGTTAGTTAATTATTTAGTACGCGTGAACGATTGGACTATTACAGATGCATCTAATATGTTAGCACTATTCTTTTTCTCTTTTATGTTAGCGCGTTTTATACTTGGCCCAATAACAGATCGTATTGGTTTTGCGAAATCCATTATTATTTTTTCTTTCTTAGCAGGCACGTTGTGTATCATCCCAATTTTCACATCAGATAAATTATCGATTCTTTTTGCTCTGGCTGGTTTTGGAATTGGACCAATTTATCCTACCATGATGGCATTACTTGCAAAAAAATACCAAAAAGGAACAGATGCCGCTATTACTTTCACTGTTGTGTTAATTGGTATCGGTGGAGTAGGTACAAATCTTCTCATAGGATATATTATTGAATTTGTTTCGAAGTTGTCTCTCGGTCGAACGTTGGAAGCTAGCAATCAAATTGGCATGCAGACAGGGTTTTTCTTTATTGCAATGACAGCCATTCTTTGTGGTATCGCTACAGCCGAAATTCACAGACGACTCAAAAAAGTAGGTCAAGTGATTTAGTATAAATAAAAGCTACAAACACTAGGTTTCCCCACGTGTTCGTAGCTTTTTTCTACTCTTCAAGTTGTTCTATTTTCATTTCTTCTACTGTTGCTGTGCCATTATCTAATAGGTTCACAGATACATTCACTGTATCTCCTTGTTGAAGGAAGATTGCTAGTGGGTGGTTACTTGCGTTTACTGTATATATAGTTGCATCATTTTCTAATAAAAATTGTACAACTTGACCTTTATCTGTTGATGTAACCAATACACGCTCTACAGTACCACTTAATTCTTCTAGATTCGTTTGATCTGTTGCACCAACATTCCCTGGGTTTTGTAATAATGCCATTCGATATGCATCTAGCGTTTGATTAGCTGTTTCTCCAAATACAACAAAATCCGAATCGTCTGCTTTAATATACGCATATTGTTTATGCAATCCATTTGGATCTAATACATTTACTACCCATGTTGGATGTCCATCAATATTGTATAATACAGGCATATATCCTTCCCATCTCTTTTCAGGGAATTCTTTATTGACAATTTGTTTTGCGCCTTCACTGTCCATTATTGCGTTATCCTTAGATCCATGATAATAAGTTAATTCTCCTGTTCTCGCATGAATTAATGTATAGCCAAGTGCTGAGTCAATATTCTCTTTTGGCGAGGTTAAATCCGTAAAATAATACATCTGTCCCTGTTCATCAAATATTGGTGTGACGCTTGACTCTGAGCCAGATTCGTTCGGAATTTTTACATCCCTTTTGCCAAACACGCTATTTAACCAGCCATGAATGTATTTCCCGTAGTATTTATTCTCTAATGACGCTAATTCTGAACTTATCGAACCTTCAATAAAGTCTGGTGCTTCGTCTACCCCATACATCTTCATGTCACTCGTAACTGGGTCAATAACTACGACTTTCACTTTTTCTAAATCAGGCTTATTCGTAATATGCATTGGTTTATAAATTGTTTGAACATACCACGGTTTTCCTTCTTCATCCACTTCAATTTGCGCTTCTCCACTTTGGATATATTGAGGATACTTATTATAAATGATTCGATTTACATATTTATGAAAATAACTAGAATTTGTATACTCCATTTCACTATCTATAAATTGCGGTTGTGCATTAATATTTGTAGCAGATATCGTAAAATATCCTGCTGTTACTTTTCCACGTAAAAATTTCCAAAAATCAGCAAATTCAACTGGTGCGACATATACAATTTCATCTTCTACCTTTTGAACTTGGAGCTTTCCTAAATCATAAAATTGTGGATTTGGAACAGCACTCATCGCTTTTTGAATTTTATTACGTGCAAACTCTGGTGCAACAACAATCGGTGTCTCATCTTTTGTTAATGGTTTTGCTTGTTCTTGTTCAGATACTGTGATGGATTGATGCGCTTCATCTAAACTAACTACACTCACAATAATAACGACAATCACAGAAAGAAGTGCTACGATTGTGATTGTACTAAACACAATAATAGACTGTTTTTCTACTTGTTTTTCCTTATTAAAGTTATATATTAGTAAAGGTAATAGAATCAAACTAACAATAATATTTGCATATAACATATTAGGTACAGTAATTGTTGGCATTAAGAAATAAAATACAATACCTGTGAATACATACCCAAACACAAAGATAAGAATACCTTTTTTCATTAAGTTAGATGCTTTTTCTTTACTAATTGTGATGATTGCAATAAATCCTATTAGATATAAAATCATCGCAAATGCTGTTGCTACTAATATACCAATCATATTCATCGTCCCCTCTCTACATTCCTATTTACGATATAGTCATGGCAAAAGTTTCATTTTTTACATATTTATTTTTTTTGATATACTTTTTGGAACCATTTTTGTACAGATTGCTCTTCTCTAATGACATCTACATTTTCTTGTGCAATCATACATCCTGCTTTCATAACAATTACTTCATCCAATATTGTCTCTATTTCAAGTAGCTCATGTGTGGTGATTAATAATGTCTGTGTCTCCATATTTACAAATTGTAACAACCCTTTAATGATTTTATCTTTTACAAGCGGATCTAAGCCAGCCAACGGTTCATCAAGAAGCAATAGCGGTGCATTTCTAGCAATTGTAGCGGCTATCTTTACTCTTCCTACTTGACCTTTTGATAAATAGTTTATTTTTTCATTACGTTTCAACTCAAAAAAATCTATTAATTGTTCTGCTTTTTTTCGATCAAAATCTCCGAATTGTGATTGATAATAATCCATTAATTGTTCGATTGTAAAGTAGTTATAGAAATACTCCTGATCAGGACTATACGCAATGCTTTCACTTCGATCAGTCGGTAAATTTATTGTACCTTTGTCCTGTCTGAACACACCTGCTAGCACTTGTAAGAATGTTGTTTTCCCACTCCCATTTTCGCCAATAATACCAATTACTTTACCTCTATCAATTGTACAAGTACAATCTTTTAATATCGTTTTAAACATTCTGCTTTTTGTAATATTTTTTACTTCAATCATCATCCTCACCGCCTTTTAATGTTTGAACTATTTCTTCTTTACTAAATCCTAATGCATGCATATCTATGATAAATTTCTCAATATACTGTTGTTTTAGTTGCTCGCGTAATGCGATGACTTTCTCTGTATCATTCGTCACAAACGTTCCTTGTCCTCTTTTTGTAATTGTTATTTCTTTATGTTCTAATTCACGATACACACGTTGAATGGTATTTGGATTTACTTCTAATTGAAAAGCTAAATCTCTCACAGAAGGTAGTTTTTCTCCTTCTTTACGTATGCCACGTGCAATCTCTTGAATCAACATATCAACAACTTGCAAATAGATTGGTTTCTCACGATCGAATTGTGGAGGCATGATTACACCTCCACCTTTTTGATAAAGAGCTGTAGACTAAGCCAATAGAACAAATATAAGATAGCTCCAGTAAAGATTATCATGCTCATAGACAAATAACCGTCTGTTATAAATAATTGTAAGGGCATTTGTTCTGATTGGATTTCGATAGTCCATATATTTTGAATGATAGGTATGTCGAATATTCGTTGAAAAAATTCAAAAAATACTACAAATGTAATTACCATAACAATTACACTAAGTAAAAATCCAACTTTGTTTCGTATCCATTGATGAATCACCCAAGCTATAAATATAGCTACTGTTGCAATCATTTGTATACTAAGCATATAAAAAAATAAATACCAGATAATTGCCATCAGTGATACTAGAGTACTATCAGAGAAATCTAACATTATCGACACGATACTTAGTAGACTTAACCAAATAAAAAAGAGTGAATAAAGAAGAAATGCATGTAACCATTTCATTTGAATTTGTTTTTTTAGATTACCTTTTTGAAATAAAAATAATGTCATTTGATGTTTCTCCATATTTAAGCTGAATAACATCGTGCATGGGATAATCATTAACCCCATGATAGACTGACCTATCATATATTCCGTGCTTAAAAAAATGGTATGTTCATTACTCAATGTAATAATAGAAAGTACCCCATAAATAACTAATAAGAAAATATGAAAACCGCGCATCATCATTATCTCTTTTAGCCACAATCCTTTACTTCTACTCAATGGTGTTCCTCCTATTCCGCTATTTTTTTAGTATTTGTATGGAAAATATATAGAAAAGGCCTATAAGTATAATAAGCCCGATGATATAACTAATGGAAATCGTATCTGTTTGTATAATAACTCCTTCACTATCTCGATGAACTTGTAGAATGACTACCCATAATTCTCTAACATACTGCACAAAAGTTAAAAAAGTTTCCCGAAAAATAAATAGAATACATACGCTTAAAAGTATCACGATTGAACTGACGAACGAAGAAAATTTATCTTTTAATACTTGATAAATGCTCCAGCCAAACAATACGAGTACAGTGAAGAGAATTGCATATAACATCACTTTAATCATTATCGTAAAATCAGTCACAGAAATATCCAACAAAATGGTCAGAATAAGCAATAGAGTTGCGTACATTACACTTATACTAACACTTAGCCATACTTTTATATGTATTTTCACTGGTATCGTTCGTTTGTGATAGGTAAATAAAGAATGTTCCAATGTTTCTTTATACAAGCTTAGCAGTAAAACCACTGGCATTATTACAATATTTAAACTTAATAAATTGTTGTACACATATTCCGTCATCGTTATATCTCTAAAATAAAACACCAGTATCATGCTACACATCATACCGAAAATGAGTATGTAATTTTTCTTCATCATTAGCATTTCTCTCTTTAGTAAACCAAACATAATTCTCCCTCCTTTGTATTATTGTATTAATCAAATAGTACACTAATACAAATGAAAAATCAATCTAATTTTAATTCATTAAAAAAAGCCGCCATT
>JAJUGF010000093.1 GCA_029268495.1 Gracilibacillus sp. | reverse complement strand
TTTATTCACGGTGTTGAGTATAAATGGATTGTTTCGTAATAGAAGCAGCTTCCGTTAGCTGTTCTTTCGAAAAATGTTGCTCATATGCTTGAATATTTTCTTTTAATTGTTCAGGAGAACTAGCACCGAGTACTGTAGAACTTACTGCTTCTTCTTGAAGAACATACGCTAAGGCGAGTCCCGTTAACGTTTGATTTTCTTCTAAAATGTGTTCTAATTGTAGAATTGTATGATTTACTTCATTGGAATCATAGGTTAGATAACCATCTTTTGCTTTTTGATCGATTAACGTTTTTCCATCTTTACTGAGTAAACCTTTTGCAAGTGTACCTCTAGTTACAACACTTATGTTGTTTTCCTTGAAATGCTGGAACAATTCTTCTGGACGACGATCAAATAAACTGTATTGCATCATGTTACTTATGATAGTAGAATGCTTGCGATAATAATTTATCACGTTTGGACGAATGGAGGAGATACCATAATATCTAATCAGGCCTTCATTTACCAATTCTTCGAAAGCTTCAATAGTTTCATCAAAGTTGTCCTCAATCGTACCTCCGTGTAATTGATATAAGTCTATATAATCTGTTTGAAGTCGACGTAAACTGTTCTTCACTTGTTCTTTAATATATTTTTTCGATGGATCCCAGTACCATGTGCCATCATCTTTAAGATGATTTCCGACTTTTGTTGCAAGTAGAATATCTTTTCGTTTATGTTTAAGTATCTCACCAAGTAATGCTTCATTTTTACCATTGTCGTATAAATCAGCAGTATCAAAATAATTAATCCCATTATCAATTGCTTGGTCGACGATGTGTTTAGCTTGTTTTATGTCTGTTCCTAATGACATACATCCTAATGAGATTTCTGAAATAGCTAAATCTGAATTTCCTAATCGTCGTTTTTTCATAGAATCATCCTTTCTCCATTTCATATTCATTGTATATATTGTTGAAAAGAAATACAATTAATATAATTATCCATATAATTAGGAGTGAAAAATATGAATTTTGAAGAAAAAACAGTTAAAACTAATCATATATTTTCGGGCAAAATTATTCAATTGCAAGTGGACGATGTTCTATTGCCAAATGGTGAAATGTCCAAGCGCGAATTAATTAAGCACCCAGGAGCTGTTGCCATTATCGCTATGACAGAAAATAATAAATTGGTAATGGTTAAACAATATCGTAAACCATTGGAAAAAACATTAGTTGAGATTCCTGCAGGTAAACTGGAAGAAGGTGAATCACCTGAAATCACAGCTCTAAGAGAGTTAGAAGAAGAAACAGGGTACACAACGAATCATTTGCAATACATCACATCTTTTTACACTTCTCCAGGATTTGCCGACGAAATCATTTATGTGTACTTTACTGATGAATTAACTCTTTTGGAAGAAAAGAAACAATTAGATGAAGATGAGTTTGTAGAATTAATGACGATTTCATTAGATGATGCAGAGGAACTTATACAATCACAAGACATACATGATGCTAAAACAGTATTTGCAATACAATATTTAAAAGCTAAAGGTTGGAAGTAAATGAATCAATATTTCGCAGATTTCCATATTCATGTTGGGAGAAATAAATATGGAAAACCAGTAAAAATAACCGGTTCAAAAAATTTAACAATTACCAATATATTAAAAGAAGCATCGAATAGAAAAGGAATAGATATTGTAGGCGTCATTGATTGTCATGCCCCAAGTGTATTAGAAGAGTTAACAGATGCTATTAATGAAGGTAGTGCCTATGAATTAGAAGATGGCGGAATAAGGTACGACAATACCACATTATTTTTAGGAAGTGAATTAGAAATTTATGATGATACATGTAATGGTCCAATTCATGTATTGGCATTCTTTCCTAATTTACATGCGATGTGGGCATTTTCTGATTGGTTAAAAGAGAGAATGAAGAATATTGAATTAAGTTCGCAACGTTATTATGGTGATGCCTTAAGCTTGCAATTAAAAGTAAAGGAACTGGAGGGACTTTTTATTCCAGCACATATTTTTACACCATTTAAAAGTACGTTTGGGAAAGGTGTAAAGAAATCATTAACAGAGGTATTTGATCCTACATTAATAGATGCTGTGGAATTAGGTCTTAGTTCTGATACTTATATGGCCGATCAGATTGAAGAACTTCATCAATTTCCTTTTTTAACGAATTCAGACGCGCATTCATTAGGTAAATTAGCAAGAGAATATCAATTGCTAGAAATGGAAGCACCTTCTTTCTCTGAATGGAAACAAGTACTTCAAAATGAGAACCATAGAAGTATTGTCTCTAATTATGGCATGCACCCGAAATTGGGTAAGTACTATGCGACAGTATGTAAAAATTGCTTACATCAAGGTACAATAAGTCCTTGTCCTAAGTGTGGAAGTACACAATTCATTAAAGGTGTTTCTGATCGAATAGAGGAATTAAGTTCATGGAATAAACACTCTTCACAACCTAAGCGGCCACCATATATTTATCAAGTTCCACTTGAGTATATTCCGGGGTTAGGTAAAAAAACATTTGAAAAATTATTGCATTATTTCAAAAATGAAATGAACATTATTCACTATGTACCATATGACCATTTAGCTAAAGTGGTTGGTGAAAAGATTGCACATTCTATCATCAATATTCGAAATGGAATTGTTTCTATTGAACAAGGCGGTGGAGGAAAATATGGTAAATGGGTGGAAAATAACGAGAGGAAATAGAGTGAACAATAGAAAATATGTTGCAATAAACCAGTTCATATAGCATGACACGATGAAAAGACGAAAAAAAGTTCTATTAAAATGTAAATGTTCTATTACATTCTATTACTTCATAGAGTATATGGAGAATACTAGATAGGATGTGTTTAGAATGTTGAACAGAAAGAACATAGTAATTAACCACCTTAATCAATATTATACCATTTATATTTTTACCATTATTTTATTTTTAACAGGTGTCATTTTCGGAGCGATCATTGTCAATAGTATGTTGTTTGAACAAAAGGAAAATTTATTTTTTTACTTAGAACGCTTTTTTCTGCACTTTCTGCCTGATAATGAAATGGCATCAACAGATCTATTCAAAAATGCTATGCTGTATCATATACAATTTTTAGCTGTTTTATTTTTTTTAGGACTTGCCGTAATCGGACTACCTATCATTTGGGTACTTTTATTCGTTAAAGGCGTAGCAATTGGCTTTACTGTTGGTTTTTTTGTTAGTCAAATTGGGGTGAAAGGGTTAGTATTATCTTTCTCAGCAATTGCAGCACAAAATATGCTGATTATCCCTATATATATCATTGCTAGCGCATTCTCTATGATTTTTTCATTTACATTATTGCAAAGTATTTTCTCGAAAAGATATAAGTTACCTGTTATGCAAGTGTTTTATCGATACCTTATTGTTTTTGTTATACTTGCTATTGCTTCAACTGTAGCAGCAGGCTTAGAAAGCATTGTTTCTTTTAATGCAATGCAAGTAATGTCAGATTACTTTATTAAAAAATAATTATTTTAAATTAATAATTAATACTTTTTATCTTTTTATAATTATTTTAATTGACACCTTACATCTCGATTATTATAATTGAGAATGTGAGGGAGGTCTTGGAAATGGAACATCGTTTAGACCGGATCAAGAAAGAATTGCATGCACAAAGTTATAAATTAACACCACAACGTGAAGCGACAGTGAGAGTTTTGCTTGAACGTGAAGAAGACCATTTGAGTGCAGAAGATGTATACTTACTAGTCAAAGAGAAAGCACCTGAAATTGGACTAGCTACCGTTTATCGAACATTAGAGTTATTAACAGAATTAAAAATCGTCGATAAAATAAACTTTGGTGATGGAGTTTCTAGATATGATTTGCGAAAAGAAGGCGCAAAACATTTCCATCATCATTTAGTATGTACAGAATGTGGGTCAGTTGAAGAAATTATGGATGATTTACTTGAAGAGGTGGAAGAGATAGTCCAAAAAGATTGGGGATTTTTAGTAAAAGACCATCGATTGACATTTCATGGAATATGTCGAAAATGCCAAGTAGATGATGACAATAAAAAGTAATTTATAGGTATATTTTATTTTTTTTATGGTATTAATTCTAATAGATTAACTTTTTCTATTAGGAGAATGTGACATGGCTACTTTTTTCAAAATGTTCTATGAAATGTTGAAGATTTTTGTATTATTTATAGTTTGTACCATTCTATTTTATTATGTAATTAAGACATTACATAATGAGTATCAATATTTAAATCGTTATGACGAACCACAAGGATCTGCCATTAAAGTAATGAATCATGAGGATGAATTACTAAATAGGTTGAATATTTTTTTTCGATTGGGTGAATAACAGATGGAGGATATGGAATATGCAGTAGAAGATTTCTTTCATTATTTACAAGTAGAAAGAGGTTTATCTCGTAATACGCTGTTATCGTATCGTCGCGATATGAAACAGTATTACCAATATCTTAAAAGTACTCATCAATTAACACATTGGGAAGATGTTACGCGTAATCACGTCCTTCAATTTATATACAGCTTGAATGATCAAGGGAAATCAAGTGCTACATTAGCTAGAATATTATCAACGATTAGACTTTTTCATCCATTTTTGATACGTGAATATCAGATGAAAGAAGATCCGAGTTTACATATTGAAACACCAAAAACAAATCGTAAACTACCTAAAATTCTATCTATTGGTGAGGTAGATCGATTATTGCAAATTGAAAGTCAGGATAAATTTTCAACAAGAAACAAAGCAATGTTAGAAACAATGTATGCTACAGGATTAAGAGTCTCAGAATTAATTGCACTGTCAATGGATGATGTACATATGACAATGGGATTTGTGAGGTGCTACGGAAAAGGTTCAAAAGAACGAATTATTCCCCTAGGAGAAGTAGCAAAAGAAGCGATTGATATCTATTTACGCGAAAGTAGACCTCAATTAGTAAAACAAAAAAATACGACAGAATTATTTGTTAACCATCATGGGAATGCCATGACTAGACAAGGTTTTTGGAAAATCATTAAGCAGATTGCGAAAGATGTAGATATTGAAAAGGAAATTTCACCACACACATTGAGACATTCGTTTGCTACACATTTACTTGAGAATGGCGCAGATTTACGCGCAGTACAAGAAATGCTCGGTCATGCGGATATTTCCACAACTCAAATTTACACTCATGTTTCAAAATCTAGATTAAAAGACATCTATAAGGCGCATCATCCTAGAGCTTAACAGACCACGATTTCTATCGTGGTCTTTTTCTCTCGTCGAAGTATCTAAATAACTTTTTTCTTTAGTGATAAAACTAATTGTTATGTTAAGAATTGTAGAAAAAATGAAAGCAATTACGCTTAATTGGGTAAAGTAATGGGTAAACAAATAGTAGGAGGGATTTTTTATGAAAAGATGGTTTAATCGAGTATTTCTTATTGTTTTGGACTCTGTCGGAATAGGAGAGGCACCAGATGCAGAACAATTTAATGATAAAGGTTCAGATACTTTAGGTCATATTGCGGAACATCGAAATGGACTTCACATGCCAAATATCGGAAAATTAGGTCTGAGTAATATTCGTGAAATTAAAGGTATTGATAAAGCGCAAGAACCACTTGCATACTATACTAAGATGCAAGAAGCTTCCAATGGGAAAGATACCATGACAGGGCATTGGGAAATTATGGGTTTACATATACAAACACCTTTCCGTACTTTCGAGAAATTTCCTGATGAATTAATCCATGACTTAGAGAAAAAAACTGGTCGGAAAATCATCGGGAATAAACCTGCTTCAGGAACTGAAATAATAAAGGAATTAGGTAAGGAACATATGGAAACAGGAGCTTTAATTGTCTATACTTCTGCTGATTCTGTATTACAAATTGCGGCTCATGAGAGAATTGTTCCAATCGATGAATTATACCATATTTGCGAAATTGCAAGAGAACTTACGCTTGATGAAAAATATATGATTGGAAGAGTGATTGCTAGACCGTTTATTGGAGAAGTAGGTGCATTTGAACGGACCTCTAATAGACATGATTACGCACTTAAACCATTTGGTAGAACAGTGATGAATGAGTTAAAAGATTCTAACTTTGATGTCATTGCGATTGGTAAAATATCAGATATCTATGATGGTGAAGGTGTTACAGAAACTATAAGAACAAAAGATAATGATGATGGAATGGAGAAATTTATTCAATCAATGGACAAGCAATTTGAAGGTCTTAATTTCTTAAACTTAGTTGATTTTGATGCAAAATATGGTCACAGACGAGATCCAGAAGGTTATGCTCAAGCATTAGAACAGTTTGATAGACGTCTACCAGAAATTTTAAATAAAATGAATGAGGATGATCTCTTAATAATCACTGCAGATCATGGAAATGATCCTACACATCATGGTACAGATCATACAAGAGAATATGTGCCATTGTTAGTATATACACCCAATGCAAATGGCGAAAAACAACTACCAATTAGAAAAACATTTGCAGACATTGGGGCGACAATAGCAGAAAATTTTGATGTTTCATTACCGGAAAATGGAACGAGCTTTCTATCTGATTTGAAAAAATAATGAGGTGAAAAAATGAATTTGAACAAAATAAAAGAGTCCGTTAGTTTTATACATGAAAGAATGAATGACATTCCTGAAATTGCATTAATTCTAGGTTCTGGTCTTGGAATACTAGCAGATGAATTGGAAAATCAAATGGTCATAGAATATAACGAAATACCTAACTTCCCTGTGTCAACAGTGGAAGGGCATAAGGGTAGATTGGTATTTGGAATGTTAAATGATAAATACGTAGTAGCAATGCAGGGAAGATTTCATTATTATGAAGGCTATACAATGGATGAAGTTACATTCCCAGTAAGGGTTTTTCAAAAGTTAGGTATTAAGAACTTAATCGTTACGAATGCCGCTGGAGGTATCAATGAAAAATTTTCAGCTGGAAATTTAATGATTATTACAGATCACATTAATAATATAGGTAATCATCCACTAATCGGAAAAAATGAAAAGGAACTAGGGAATCGCTTTCCAGATATGTCTCAACCATACAACAATACATTAATCGAACATGCATTGAGCTGTGCAAATGAATTAAATATTAATGTTCAAAAAGGTGTGTATGTTGCAAATTCCGGTCCATCTTATGAAACGCCTGCTGAAGTGCGTATGTTAAGAATTTTTGGTGGTGACGCTGTTGGAATGTCTACAGTACCCGAAGTTATCGTGGCAAATCACGCAAACATGAATGTATTAGGAATCTCTTGCATCTCTAATATGGCTGCAGGGATTTTAGATCATCCATTAAGCCATGAAGAAGTAATGGAAACAACTGAAGTCGTAAAAGATGATTTTATACAGTTAGTAAAAAGAATTGTGAAGACTTTTCCTGAAATTACTAAATAAATCGAAGGTAGTGATGGCTAATGAGAATGGTTGACATTATCGCACAAAAGCGAAATGGCGATAAACTAACAGAAGAAGAAATTCAATTTTTTATTGAGAACTATATGAGTGATAAGATTCCAGATTATCAAGTAGCTTCCTTAATGATGGCTATTTATTTTCAAGGAATGGATGAAGAAGAGACTGCTAATTTAACGAAATATATGGTTCAATCTGGTGATGAAATTGATTTATCTAAGGTACAAGGGCACAAAGTAGATAAGCATTCTACTGGCGGAGTCGGTGATAAAATGACTTTTATTGTTGGTCCACTTGTAGCAGCAGCGGGTATTCCTGTTGCTAAGATGTCTGGAAGAGGCTTAGGACATACTGGAGGTACAATTGATAAATTAGAATCGATTCCTGGATTTGATGTTGAATTATCCAATGAACAATTTATCAAAAATGTGAATAAATATAAATTAGCTGTTGTAGGTCAAACTGGTAATTTAGCTCCTGCAGACAAAAAATTGTATGCGTTACGTGATGTTACTGCAACGGTAAATTCTATCCCTTTAATTGCCAGTTCTATTATGAGTAAGAAAATCGCATCAGGAGCAGATAGTATAGTTCTAGATGTAAAAACTGGCTCAGGTGCTTTTATGAAATCATTAGAAGATTCGAAAAAACTAGCTAAAGAAATGGTCAAAATAGGAAAAGAGTTAAATCGTAACACAATCGCAGTTATAAGCGACATGAATCAACCACTCGGCTATGAAATAGGGAATGCAAATGAAGTAAAAGAAGCAATTGAAGTACTGCAAGGGAAAAATATCGAAGACTTACGTGAATTAGGACTTGAATTAGCTGCACATATGACAGTTCTTGGTGGAGTATATTCTACTTACGCAGAGGCTACTGAAAGGCTAGAACAATTGATACAAAACGGAAAAGCATTCGAAGCATTTCGTAACTTTATTAAAGCTCAAAATGGAGATGTATCAGT
>JAJUGF010000092.1 GCA_029268495.1 Gracilibacillus sp. | reverse complement strand
GAAACGAACTGTAGGGATTATCATACCTAAAAATAGAAAACTTGCACCTTCTGAACAAGTTTTCTATGAATTTATTAAAAACTTTTTTTCTGTCTTACAAAAATATCAATAATCGAATGATACATACAACAACATATGTTCCATTATTGTTGTTGTATGTCATTTTTTAATTTTTTTAACCATCGATCTGTGTTTGAAAATTCTAGTTCATCCTTAAGAAAAGAGAGTATAGAAGTATGATCGTTTTTCCATTCTGCCAAACTCAAATCTAGCTCTATCTCCATATTTGTTAATATTGTTGCTAGTTTTTTAGAAATGTGTAAGTCATCTTCATACTCAGTAATCTTTTTATGCATTGTTTTAGTCAAGGAATCTCGTTCTTTCAATAAATTTGCGACAGAATCAAATTGTTGTAATAATTTTAATGCCGTTTTCTCGCCGACACCCTTTACTCCAGGATAATTATCCGCCGTGTCTCCCATTAATGCTTTCATGTCAATAATTTGTTCAGGACGCAATTGCAGTTTTTCAAAAAAGTTCTCGCTTGTATAGACTTCATAATTACCTGTACCTTTTTTCATTATTGCTACTTGTATATTTGTGTCTACTATTTGAAGTAAATCTTTATCTCCTGACACAATTGTAATTTCAAATTCATGATGATAACGTTTAGCAATACTTCCTATACAGTCATCTGCCTCATAACCAACTATTCCGATATTTGGTATTTGAAATGCAGTTACAACATCTTTACATAAATCAAATTGTGGAATTAATTGCTCTGGTGGTGCTTGTCGATTGGATTTATATTCTGTAAACAACTCATTTCTAAATGTTTTACTTCCCATATCCCAACAACATAAAATATGGGTTGGTTCAAATGTATGAATGGCATCAGTAAAATAATTCATAAATCCGAATAGACCATTTCTAGGTATCCCTTTGCTATTTAACATAAAATTGCCTGTAAATGATGTTGCATAAAATCCTCGAAACAGCAATGCCATTCCGTCAATAATTAATAGTTTTTTTCTAGTCATCTAATCACCTTTCTTTCTATCTATTTTACATCTTACCATAATCGATGTATAGTTAAGCAGTAATAGATACGAAAGAGGGATGTAATTCATGGCAAACATAGAAAAAGCAACATTTGCAGGCGGATGTTTTTGGTGTATGGTAAAACCTTTTGATCAATGGGATGGAGTAAAAAGTGTGATTTCAGGATATACTGGAGGTCATTTGCAAAATCCTACTTATGAACAAGTAAAAACTGGCACAACAGGTCATTATGAAGCTGTACAGATTACTTATGATGCAGATACTATTTCGTACCAAACGATTTTAGACCTTTATTGGCCTCAAATTGACCCGACAGATGACGGCGGGCAATTTCATGATCGAGGGCCACAATATCGAACAGCTATTTTTTATCATACAGAAACCCAGAAAACTCTAGCAATCGATTCAAAAGAGGCATTAATTCAATCAAAACGATTTAAAAAAGAGATCGTTACAGAAATTTTACCTGCAACTACATTTTATAGTGCAGAAGATTATCATCAAGAATTCTATAAGAAAAATGAAGAAGAATATAAAGTTGATCGTGAAAAATCAGGTAGAGATGATTTTATTAAAGATAATTGGAGATAGGGTATCTTTTCTGTAAGGGTATGTAAAAAACCCCGTAAGCATATGTTTATTGCTTACGGGGTTTTTTCTTTATACAATTACCAATTATGAATTTCTTTACGATCGCCTTTGCTATTTCCTTTTTGCATAAAGCGATTAGACAATTCTTTTTTTACTTCTGTTAAGGAAACATCTTGATTCGCAAGCATGACTAGAGTGTGATATAACAAATCACTTACTTCATTGACAAGCTCTTCTTTATCGTTATTTTTAGCAGCAATCACTACTTCTCCTGCTTCTTCAATTACTTTTTTTCCTATTTTATCTACGCCTTTATCCAATAGATAATTAGTATAAGAATTCTCTACTTTCTCTTCTTTTCTTAACTCAATTTCATCCATTACTTGCTCAATAATATCTGGATTGAATACTTGTTTTTTCTCTGCTACGCGATGAAAGAAGCATGTTTCTTCTCCAGTGTGACAAGCAGGCCCTGCTGGAATCACTTGAATTAATAACGTATCTTTATCACAATCTAAATCAATAGACTGCACTTCTTGAGTATTACCTGACGTAGCTCCTTTATTCCATAGTTCGTCACGTGATCTTGAATAAAACCATGTTTGTTTCGTCTCTAATGTTTTCTCATATGCTTCTTCATTCATATATGCTAACATTAACACATCTTTTGTTTCGTAATTTGTGACTATTGCTGGTACTAATCCTTTTGAAAAATCAGGTTTCACGAATGCTCACTCCTTGTTGTTTACACACATCTTTCACTTCTTTAATTGTAAATGTGTTCTCATGGAAAATAGACGCAGCTAATCCTGCTGACACATTTGTCGCTTGAAATACCTCAGGAAAATGTTCGGGTTTTCCGACACCACCAGATGCAATAACAGGAATTCTAACAACATCAACAACTGTTTTTGTTAAGTCTATATCAAATCCATCTTTCACGCCATCTGTGTCTACACTAGTGAGCAAAATTTCACCTGCTCCCCTTTTCTCCACTTCTATCGCCCATTCGATAGCATCAATACCTGTGTCTTTACTACCACCATGAGTCATCACATGCCATTTATCTCCGACTCTTTTAGCATCGATTGCGACAACAGTACATTGTGCACCAAATCGATTGGATGATTCCGTAATTAACGATGGATTCGCAACAGCTGCAGAGTTCATACCAACTTTGTCTGCACCAGCTTGCAATAATCGATTAACATCCTCTATTGTTCTCACACCGCCACCTACTGTAAAAGGTACGTATACTTGCTCTGCAGTACGACGCACAATATCAATCATTGTTTGTCTTCCTTCATTCGTTGCAGAAATATCTAAAAATACGATTTCGTCTGCACCTTGTTTTGAATAGGACGATGCCATTTCTACTGGATCACCTAGCTCTCTTAGACCAACAAAATTTGTACCTTTTACAACTTTTCCTTCTTTCACATCGAGACATGGGATGATACGTTTTGCTATCATGATTCTACCCCTTCCGTCGTACTTGTTTGTTGTAAAAATGCTTGTAACAACTTGACGCCAATCTCTCCACTTTTTTCTGGATGAAATTGCATACCAAATATATGGCCATTTCGTACAATTGCAGGTACCTCTGTTCCGTAATTAGCAGTAGCAACTACATACTTTTTCTCTGTTAATGCTTGAAATGAATGAACAAAGTAGACATGTTTATTTTGAAACATATCAAATACAGTATGGTTATGTTCTATGTTTAATTCGTTCCACCCGATATGTGGGAGAATATACTCTGTCTTAATCACATTTACCTCTCCAGGTATTAAACCTAGTCCATCCGCAATGCCATTTTCAAACCCTTTATCAAATAGCAACTGCATACCAAGACAGATACCTAAAAAAGGCTTTTCTTTTGCTAATTTTTGTAAATCTTCTTTTAAGTGACGTGTGTTTATCTCTTCCACTGCAGCATGAAATGATCCAACACCAGGTAAGATAATATGAGTTGCTGCAGATAATGTATCGATATCATCTGTTACAACTACTTCATACCCTAACTTTTCAAAAGCTGTTTTCACACTTGCTATGTTCCCCATCCCGTAATCCACTATCGCGATCATTCAATTAACCCCTTTGTGGAATTAACCCCTTTAATATTCGGATTAATTGTAATTGCTTGTGATAAAGATCTTCCTAGTGCTTTAAAGATCGCTTCAACCTTATGGTGCGTATTCTCTCCATAAAGTACTTTCACATGTAACGTAATTCCAGCTTGAAAAGCAAATGCTTGTAAAAATTCTCGAACCAATTCTGTATCAAAATCTCCTAATTTCGGATTATCAAATGTGGCATCAAACACTAAAAATGGACGCCCACTAATATCTAATGCAACAAAACCTAAAGATTCATCCATTGGTACATATGCACTACCATAGCGATTGATTGATTGTTTGTCACCAAGGGCCTCTTTAATTAACTGTCCTAAAACAATTCCTACATCCTCTACTGTATGATGACTATCAATATGCAAGTCGCCGTCTGCTTCAACGCGAAGACCAATTCTACCGTGTCTTGCAAACAACTCTAACATATGGTCAAAGAACCCTACACCAGTTTTAATAGATACATCTTTGTCATCATCTAAATTTACAGACACATTTATCTTTGTTTCAAACGTCTCTCTATTTTTACTTGCTACTCTCATTCTTTTATCCCCCTATGCGTTTTAGTACTGCTTTCCCATGACCTTCTAATTCTTCTTCGTTTGCAATGTTCACCACATGTTCACTTGCTTCACGTAATGCTTGCTCAGAATAATATAAATACGTTGTTTTTTTAACAAAATCATCTACAGATAAACCAGATGAGAACTTTGCTGTACCTGATGTTGGTAATACATGATTAGGACCAGCAAAATAGTCTCCTAATGCCTCTGGTGTATAATGTCCTAGAAAGACAGAACCTGCATGTTTGATTTTTGGTAAATAGCTTAATGGGTCATTTAATTGAACTTCTAAATGTTCTGGAGCTAGTTGATTCGCAATATAGAATGCTTCCTCGATTGAATCAACAAGAACAGATGCGCCTTTATCTCGTAAAGACTTTGTTGCAATATCTTGTCTAGGTAATTCCTCACATTGTTTACGTAATTCTTCGTTTACTTTTGTAATTAATTGTTCTGATGTTGTGATTAAAAATGCCCGTGCATTTACATCGTGCTCTGCTTGGGCGATTAAATCTGCGGCTACAAATATTGGATTTGCACTATCATCAGCAATAATTGCCACTTCACTTGGCCCTGCAATCATATCTATTCCAACATCTCCATATACTAATTGTTTGGCGGCAGCTACATATGCATTGCCAGGTCCTACGATTTTGTCTACTTTTGCTATCGTTTCTGTACCATATGCTAATGCAGCAATTGCTTGCACACCTCCAACACGATAAATTTTTGTAACTCCAGCGATATCTGCAGCAACTGCTAATATTGGTGATATTTCTTCTCCATTTTTCACAGGTGTAACCATAATAATCTCTTGAACTCCTGCGATCACTGCAGGAATTGCATTCATTAATACAGAAGATGGATAACAAGCAGTTCCACCAGGTACATAAATACCCACTTTTTCAATTGGACGGTATAATTGACCTGAGATAATATCTTCATCTACTTCCATCATTCTAGAAGTGTTTTTTTGTTTTTCATGAAAAGATTGAATGTTTTTAGCAGCCTTTTGTAACGATTCGACAAGACTCTTATCTAATTTGCTCCATGCTTCTTCACGCTCTTCTTTACTTACTTCAAAATAAGTTGGTGCATCTCCGTCAAACTTCGCTATATACTTTCGGACTGCTTTATCCCCAAATTGTTTCACTTCTGAAATAATCTCTTTCGCATCTTTTAAATAAGATTCTTTCGCAGTATTATCAGAGTTATTCCTTATCACACTATCAATGAATTGATTTTTTTGTATACTTGGAATCATTCTTCATTCACACCTTTCTTAAAACGTTCAATAACAGGAACTAATTGTTGTCTTTTCACTTTTAATGTCGAACGATTTGCTATTAATCTAGCACTAAAATGCAAAAACTCATCCGCAATGACAAGTCCATTTTCTTTTAGTGTCGTACCTGTCTCCACAATATCTACTATAGCATCAGCTAAGCCTAATATTGGAGCTAATTCTACTGATCCTTCTAGTTTGATAATGTCTACAGATTCACCTTTTTCTTTAAAATATGCATTTGTAATATTGGTAAATGTACTTGCTATTCGCTTTTTTTGATTTGGCCACTCGTAATTTGCTTTTGTTGCTAAAGCCATTCTACAATGGCCAAAAGGTAATGGAAATAAATCATATACATCTGGTTTATGTTCAATTAAGATGTCCCCACCAACAACGCCAAGATCTGCTATCCCGTTCTCTACATATGTTGTCACATCTACACCTTTTGCAAAAAAGAAAGAAAACTCACTTGTTTCAATTCGAAGCTTTCTTCCTTTATCTAACAATGGTTCTACGTCAAAATCTAATGATTCAAAATAAGCTAGAAATTGTTTTTCTAAACGACCTTTCGTCAAAGCTATTACTGGCTTCATTTTCTGACCACCTTAAGTTGTTTGTTTTCCTCGATTACTTGGTAAACTACATCATATTTGCTCACATTTATGGAGTCATATTGGATATCTATAATATCTTCTTCTAATTCTTTTCGTTGCTTCTCTGCGAATAGATGCGTCTCAGGTGTTGCTATAATACATGCAATGGACTTCGTCTTCGATGGTTTCATATGTTGTGATAAAATATCTACATCAAATGCAAGGCCTACTGCAGATGTGTCCATTTCAAATTGTTTATATAATTTGTCATATCTCCCACCTGAAAAACACGTGGATCCATCTGATGTTAAAAAACCTCTAAACATGATTCCATCATAATATGGCAAATTCTTCACTCTACCCAAGTCAACTATTACTTCTGCTACACCGACAGACTCAAGTAGTTGTATTAATTTGTCCATATGGTTTAACAATTTAGATAGTTCTACATCATTTACCCATATATCTTTAAATTTTTTGATTATTTCATTCCCACCATATGCATCAATTAATTGTATTAACGTTTCTTTTACAGAATTATCGAATGGTGCCATCAATTGCTGCACTAAATCTCTATTTTTGTTATGCATCGCATTTCTTAACTCTTCTTCGATTTCGACTGTTAAAGAAAGTGGACGTATGACATATTCAAATATATTTGTATGACCAAGTTCGATAATATAATTTGTTGTTTCTATTTTATCTAAAAAATGAATGGCAGTAAGGAGACATTCACTTTCACCTAGAAAAGGTTCTGCATGCACAATCTCTATACCTGCTTGTCGACTTTCTGTTCCGTCTTTATCCATTCTAAATACAGATCCTTGATAGGACCATTTTTGACAAGAAATATGTTGTTTAGCAATAGCGCGAGCAACAGCAGCTGTCCAATCGGGTCTTAGAACTTCGATTTCACCCTCACCGTTAAACCACTTCAACATACTATGTAAATCCATGCCGGCAATTTTATTCGTAAATGTATGTGCATATTCCACTACTGGTGTCGATATTAATTGGTAGTTCCGTTCTTCTGTTACTTTACGAAAAATTTCATAAGCTTTTAATCTGTTCGCGATTTGAGTGCCTGTTTCATCTTGACTTCCTGCAGGTAAAAACATGTAGTCACATCCTATTTCACTTTATTAATTTACCACTCTACTGTGATAAAGCGTTTGTTATAATAATACAATACATAATTTTTTTGTATCTGTCAATCTTTCCTGCTTGTTTTTATTATCCTTTTTTATGATAAAATGAAATAAAAAAGGAGATTACTATATGACTGTGATTGGAGATTATCATATACATACAAATTTTTGCCCTCATGGGTCAAATGATTTAATGGAACAATATATTAAGAAGGCACTATCATTAAATTTAAAAGAAATCACTTTTACAGAACATGCACCATTACCTGTAGGCTTTGTTGATCCTACACCGAATCATGATAGTGCTATGAGCTGGAACGATCTTGAGGAATACATACAGACAATCAATCATTTAAAACAATTATATCAAAAAAAACTGAAAATTAATTTAGGATTTGAAGTCGATTATATTGAAGGATATGAGAAGCAAACTAAGGCATTCTTAGATCAATATGGTGAACATATAGATGATGCCATTTTATCTGTACATATGTTACAAACTCCGAATAAAGAATATGTATGTATTGATTATAGTCGCGAAATGTTTGGTCATATAATTGATACTTTTGGTTCTGTTGATTCAATCTATGAGAAGTACTATCAAACAATAGAAAAAGCAATACAGTGTAATTTAGGTAAATATAAGCCTAAAAGATTAGGACATCTAACGCTTATTGAAAAATTTCATTTAATTTATCCTGCAAAAAATAATTATAACGAAAAGATGGATGAAATCTTACTGCAAATAGAAACAAAAAATATGGAGCTAGATTTAAATAGTGCAGGCCTTTTCAAAGAGGATTGTCGTGAAATCTATCCAAATATTTCTATAATAAATAAAGCAATTAAAAGAAATATTCCGCTCGTTCCAGGCTCTGATAGTCATGCATCAAATGGGCTTACGAAAGGGTTCGATCAGTTCCCGAATACTATACCATTAAGTAAACCGACATATTTGGACTAATGCTTCTTAAAAATGCTGCGGTTAATCGTTCACCGCAGCATGATTTATTTAGTGTAAAATCTCTTCTACAGACTTTTGTGCTTCTTTTAATTTGCTGACATCTTCTATTGTGTGGAATGAGGTATGCAATACATTATCATAATAAT
>JAJUGF010000091.1 GCA_029268495.1 Gracilibacillus sp. | reverse complement strand
TGTTGTAATGGAAAATATAAAAAAAACATATGATCATCAAAAAAATGTATTAGATGGTATTGATTTAGAGATAAAACAAGGCGAGTTTTTTGTTCTAGTTGGTCCATCTGGTTCTGGTAAAAGTACATTATTACGCATGATAGCAGGTCTTGAAACAATATCAAGTGGCGTATTACAAATCAATGATAAAATAGTCAATCACTTAAGACCAAAGGATCGTAATTTATCGATGGTATTTCAAAATTATGCATTATATCCACACTTAACTGTTGAACAAAATATCTTATTCGGATTACGTGCGAAAAAAGTCGATAAACAAGAACAACAGAAAAGATTAATGGATGCAGCAGAAATGATGGGATTAACAGAATTACTTAAAAGAAAACCAAAGCAATTATCTGGTGGCCAACGTCAACGTGTTGCATTAGCTAGGTCTGTTGTAAGTCATGCACCACTTTGCCTAATGGATGAACCATTATCCAATTTAGATGCGAAATTAAGAGCACACATGCGTATGGAGATAAGAAGATTACAAAAACGCTTAGGATTAACTATGATTTATGTAACACATGATCAAGTAGAAGCAATGACAATGGGTGACAGAATAATGGTTTTAAATGATGGAATAATCCAACAAGTAGGCGATCCAATCACTTTATATAATGAACCAGCAAATTTATTTGTAGCTTCCTTTATTGGGTCACCAAAAATCAATTTAGGTGAAGCAGTGATTGCTGATAAACAACTAATTATCGAAAATACAATCCACATTCCGATTGATGTGACAGCAATGCAAAATATGATTCAAAAAGAACATTTAACTGTAGGGATTCGGGCAGAGCATGTCTTTCATGCTACAGAAGAAACAAAATCACATATGTTAGAAGTGGTTAATGTCGAACACTTAGGAAACGAAACATTACTAACATTTGAAGTTGGCAAACAGTTATGGACAGCGAAGTGGTTAGGACAATGGAAGGTAGAAGTTGGAGATAACATTCCTGTTAAGTTATCCATTGATTATATGAACTTTTTTGATTCTAAATCTACTAAACTAATCAAACCAGCAAATATTGTGAATCAAGAAAAAGAGGTTGTAGCAATATGAGTGAAGTACTCGCACATAAAGAACAAAATTATATGAAAGAATTTGTAAAAGTTAAGAGAATAGAAAGAATGAAATCTTTTGCAAAAGGGATGCTCTTCTTATCCCCATCCATCATTCTGTTTACTGTCTTTTTATTTTATCCAATGTTTAAGACGATGTATTTAAGTTTTTTCCTAACAAATAGTAGTGGGGCGACAACCGTGTTTGTCGGATTAGATAATTATAAAGCAATCTTTACTTCACCATTATTTGTTCAAAGTTTAAAAGTTACATTTTTATTTGTACTGTACACAGTACCTGGAACGATTATCGTTAGTTTATTTCTTGCAATACTAGCAAATGAAAAATTAAGAGGTGTGGGAATCTTTCGTACCATTTTCTCTTCGACAATGGGGATTTCTGTTGCAGCAGCTTCAGTATTTTGGATGTTTTTATTTCACCCAACAGTTGGATGGCTCAATCAAATCCTAGATGTATTTGGCATAGAAGCGATTGGATGGTTAACAGATCCAGAATGGGCACTCTTTTCTGTATCGATATCAACAATATGGATGAATATTGGCTTTACTTTCTTGATTTTACTTGGTGGACTGCAATCCATTGATAGTTATTTATATGAGAGTGCAGATATTGATGGAGCAAGTTATGTGTATAAATTGTTTCGAATTACAATTCCAATGCTTTCGCCAACATTATTTTTCGTGATTACTGTTTCATTTATCAATGCATTTCAAACATTTGGCCAAATAGATATGTTAACACGAGGTGGACCACAAAATGAAACAAATGTAATTGTCTATTCTATTTATCAAGAAGCATTCATGAATTATCAGCATGGTGCAGCAAGTGCACAAGCAATCGTTTTGTTTGTCATTATTTTAATCCTTACTTTAATTCAATTTAAATTAGGAGAAAGGAAGGTGCATTATCAATGACAATACCTAAATACCAAAAAATTGTCTTTTACTTATTATTAACGGTTTCTGCATTGTTAATATTTGCACCTGCTCTAATCGCATTTTCGATGAGTTTTATGTCAAATAAAGATATTATGACAGGTCATATTATACCGACATCAATCACATTCGATAACTATGTTAAAGTTTTTGAAAGATTCCCTTTAGTAGATTTCTTACTTAACAGTTTAATTGTCTCTATTGTAATCATGCTTGGACAGTTAGTTTTATGTAGTTTAGCAGCATATGCTTTTGTCTTTTTAGAATTCAAAGGTCGAGATGTTTTATTCTTTGTTTTCATCGCAACAATGATGGTGCCATTTGAAGCATCGATTATTCCTAACTTCCAAACAATTCGAGATATGGGTTGGATTAATACATACACAGGTTTAACACTACCATTTTTTGCAATGGCCTTTGGTACATTTTTATTAAGGCAAAGCTTTAAACAAATTCCGAAAGAGTTGAAGGAAGCAAGTGAAATTGCTGGAATAGGAGATTTTAAGTTCTTCTTAACAATCGTACTTCCAGTAGCACGAACAAGCCTACTTACATTAGGTGTCTATGGATTTTTAACATCATGGAATATGTATTTGTGGCCATTATTAACAACAACAGATGATACAACTAGAACAGTACAGATTGGTTTGCGTCAATTACAATCCCAAGAGCAATTAAATGAGTGGGGGGTAATTATGGCAGGAGCAATTATTGTAGTATTACCTACATTAATCTTGTTATTCCTCGGTCAAAAGAAACTGCAACAAGGATTGGCAGAAGGCGCACTCAAATAAATTTTTTAGTAATACAAAAAAAGGAGATGGAATGATGAAGAAGTGGTTAGTAGCATGTATATTATTAATTTGTAGTATTACAATGATCGCATGTAGTTCAAATGATGCCGATGCAAGTGAAGGGGATCAAGCTACAGAAGGTGAGACGAATCAAGAAAGCAATAATGAAGCTCAAGAATCAGATGAGAAGCAAACAGTCACATTTTGGCATGCAATGGGTGGGGCTGCACAAGAAGCTTTAAATAAAATTGTAGATGACTATAATAGTTCACAAGACAAGATTCAAGTAAATGCAGAATATCAAGGTACATATGATGAAGCACTAACAAAATTTCATACAGTAGCAGGTACAGATAGCGCACCAACAATGATTCAAGTATTTGAAATCGGTACAATGTCTATGATCAATAGTGGCCAAATTGAACCAATCCAGAATTACGTAGATAAAGACGGGTATGATATGTCAGGTTTAGAAGAAAATATTATTAATTATTACAAAATCGATGACAAATTTTATTCGATGCCATTCAATTCATCGACACCAGTAATGTATTATAATAAAGACGCATTTGAAGCAGCTGGACTAGATCCTGAAAATCCACCAGCAACATATGAAGAGATTCAAGAAGCAAGCAAGAAAATTAAAGAAAACAATCCAGAAATGAAAGGTTTTGCATTACAAGCATATGGTTGGTTATTTGAACAACTATTAGCAAATCAAGGTGCATTGTTAATGAATAATGACAATGGTCGTACAGATACACCGACAGAAATTGGATTTACAGAAGAACAAGGTAAATCAATTTTTAACTGGGTAAATCAAATGATAGAAGATGATACGTTTGCAAATTATGGGACAAATGGCGATAATATGGTATCAGGCTTTTTAGCAGAAGATGTAGCAATGTTTATGCAATCCTCTGCAAGTGCACGTGATGTAATTGATAATGCGTCATTTGATGTAGGTATCGCATTTATTCCACATCCAGAGTCAACAGAACGTGAAGGTGTTGTAATTGGTGGTGCGAGTTTATGGATGGTAGATGGAAAAGAACAAGCAGAAAAAGACGCTGCTTGGGAATTTATGAAGTATTTACAAACGAAAGAAGTGCAAGCAGAATGGCATGTAGGAACTGGATATTTTGCAATCAATCCAGAAGCATATAACGAATCAATTGTACAAGATGCATATGAAACAATGCCACAATTGCGTGTGACAGTTGATCAATTACAATCAACAAAATCGTCATATGCTACACAAGGTGCGATTATGGACATGATTCCAGAAGGTCGCCGTATTATTGAAACAGCGTTAGAAACGGTTTATAATGGTGGAAAAGTAGATGAAGCATATAACACTGCAGTGGAGCAATTAAATCAATCAGTGAAGAACGCAAACGCAGCACGCGGGGAATAATGCAAGAACAAGCCAGTAGAGATGTTGTCTTTACTGGCTTGTTTAACCATAAAATCATGGAGGGATGGTTCTAATGACAAAAATTTATGGACACCGTGGAAGTAAAGGCACATACCCTGAAAATACATTGCTAAGTTTTCAAAAAGCGATTGAATCAGGTGTAGAAGGATTAGAGCTTGATGTACATATGACAAAAGACGGAGAGATTGTTGTCATACATGACGAGACACTAGAGCGAACAACAAATGGGGCGGGTTCGATTAAAGATCTGACATTAGCTGAATTAAAACAATATAGCACAGGAGTGAAATTTAATACTTTCGAAAACTATACCCAATCATGGGATGAAGAGCGAATCCCAACATTGCAAGAAGTATTAGAATTACTTAAACACACAAATATTGAATTGAATATTGAACTGAAAACATATATTCACACATATCCAGGTATCGAACGCAAATTAGTGAATATCGTTCATGAATATGCTGGTGAAAGAAGAGTTGTTTATTCTTCCTTCCATTTGCCAAGTTTAATAAGATTGAAGCAAGAAGATAATGATGCGCAGATTGCTTTATTATTAAATCAACTCATTTCCAATCCATTAGATTACATCGGTACATTTGATTTAGAAAGCATTCATATCGATAAAGACTTAATTTTACATGATCCATACCATTTCTTTAAGGAATTGGCACCTAAGCTTCGTGTATGGACAGTGAATGAAGAAGAAGAAATGAAGAAGTTGCTTCAATTAGGTGTAGAAGCAATTATTACAGACTATCCAGAAATGGCCATCTCTCTTGCTACAACGGTTAATCAATAAATGAATAATATATAAAAAAGTAGTTCTGTTAAAAGGGTGATTTTGTACTTTAACAAAACTGCTTTTTTTATATGTTAAATTCTCTTTAGCATATGCTTAAATGGACAAAAAAGATTATGTTATAATTAGGATGTAACACTTATTCCGCATTACTCAATCAATTACGATTCTTCATCATTAAAATTTTCAAAATAATTTAAAAATAAAGTTTACTATATAGAGGGGAATGAATGACATTTGGGCATCATTTGGTCAAAACTGTTAGAGGTGATCATCGCAGTATTACCTATTACCGTAATTGTTGTGTTATTAAACTTTACACTTGTGTCACTAGATACTGTATTAATTGTTCGATTTCTTATTGGTGCGCTGTTCATTATTATCGGTTTATCTATTTTCTTGTTAGGGGTGGATATAGGAATTACACCAATCGGTAATTATATGGGGAAGGCAATTGCAAAGACGAATAAACTTAGTATTGTAATTATTGCAGGAATATTCTTAGGGTTCTTTATTTCCATTGCAGAACCAGACTTACATATACTAGCAGGTCAAGTGGAAACAGTGACAGGTGGAGCCATTCCAAAATTTTTAATTGTTGTTGTTGTATCAATAGGGATTGCGGTTTTGTTAGCAATAGGTCTTATTAGAATTGTGTATAACATTCCATTATTTAAATTATTAACATTTCTATACCTAGGTGTTTTAGTATTAGCTCTATTTACATCAAAAGAATTCTTAGCTATATCCTTTGATGCATCTGGTGCGACGACTGGTGCTTTAACTGTTCCATTCATCTTAGCATTATCTATTGGTATTTCTGTATTGAAAAAAGATAGTAAAGCATCAGAGAAAGATAGTTTTGGACTTGTAGCAATTGCTTCTATCGGTGCGATTATGACAGTGATGTTATTAAACATCATTTCAGGTGCAAATGAACTTGAAGGATCAATAGAAGAAGGACATCAAACATCATCATCGATATTTGGTCCATTTTTATATGAAGCGGGTCATATTATTCAAGAAGTATTGATTGCACTAACACCAATTGTACTTATCTTTTTAATTTTTCAAATGATTTCATTCAAACTATCAAGGTCGAATTTCTATAAAATTATCATGGGGATTTTATTTACGTTTATCGGTTTAGTTTTATTTCTTGTCGGAGTGAATGCAGGATTTATGGAACTTGGTACAGAATTAGGATATAGCCTTGCATTGTTAGATAATAAAGCATATATTGTGAGTATTGGATTTATCTTAGGGATTGTTACTATTTTAGCTGAACCAGCAGTGTATGTTTTAACAAATCAGATAGAAGATGTAACAAGTGGATATGTGAAGCGAAAAGTCGTACTATTCGCATTAGCAATAGGTGTAGGAATTGCTATCGCATTATCTATGTTACGTATCCTTATTCCTGATTTGCAATTGTGGCATTATTTATTACCAGGTTATCTTATTGCTATCTTGCTTATGTATATTACACCAAAGTTATTTGTTGGGATTGCATTTGATTCAGGTGGAGTAGCATCAGGACCTATGACTGCTACATTTATATTAGCCTTTACACATGGGGCAGCGGAAGCAATTGAGGGAGCAGATGTGATTGTAGATGGATTTGGAATGATCGCAATGGTAGCTCTGACTCCGCTCATCATGTTACAGTTACTTGGATTGATTTTCAAATGGAAATCGAAAAAGGAGGTTTAAGATTCTGTAATGACACATCAAACACCACATTTTTATTTAATGTATGTCATTGTGAAGTATGGTCTTGGAAGTAAAGTTATGAAATTAGCCAAAAGTGTCGGTGTAACAGGCGGAACGATTATGCTTGGAAAAGGCACTGTTCATCATAAATTGCTAAACTTATTTGCTATTTCAGATGTGAGAAAAGAAATAGTCTTAATGATAGCGAATAAGCAAACAACAGAGAAGGCATTACAACACTTAAATATTAAATTAGAGTTAGATAAGCCGAATCATGGAATAGCATTCACCACACCAATCGTTAATTTAATGGGGACATCAACATGTCAAATAGATGACGGAATAGAAAGAGGTGAAGGAGATACAATGTTTCAAAATATTATGGTTGTAGTAGATAAAGGAAATGCAGAAGAAGTGATAAGTGCCGCAAGAATGGCAGGTTCAAAAGGCGGGACGATTATTAATGCAAGAGGTGCGGGTGTACACGAAACGAGTAAATTATTTTCGATGGATATTGAGCCAGAGAAAGAAATTGTGTTAATATTATCAGATGTGCAGACAACAGATAATATCGTAACAAAAATTAGAGAAAAATTAAAAATCGATGAACCTGGAAATGGTATTATCTTTGTACAAGAAGTAAGTAAAACATATGGGATTTATGAGTAACTTTAGGAGGAAACAATGAAGGATTTATTACAGTTAAAAGACAAAAATATCGTAATTATGGGTGTAGCAAATGAACGTAGTATTGCATGGGGGGTAGCAGAATCCTTATACAATGCAGGAGCAAATTTAATTTTTACCTACAGAAAAGAACGTTCGTATAAAAAACTATCGAAATTATTAGAGAATTCAACAGTAGATGCAAAGGCAGTCTTGCAGTGTGATGTAAATAGTGATGAAAGTATCAAAGAAACATTTGCAACGATTGGAAAGGATTTTGGTGTTGTTCATGGAATCGTACATTCGATTGCATTTGCACATGCGGAGGATTTGAAAGGAAAATTTGTGGAGACATCTAGAGATGGTTTCGCTTTTGCGCAAGATACGAGTGCCTATTCATTGATAGCTGTTGCGAATGCGGCAAAGCCATATATGTCAGAAGGTGGCTCGATTATTGCAATGAGCTATTTAGGAGCTGAGCGTGTAGTAAAAGGATATAACGTAATGGGTGTTGCAAAAGCTTCTCTAGAAGCATCTGTTAAATATTTAGCGACAGAATTAGGAGAAGACAATATTCGTGTGAATGCAATATCTGCAGGTGCAATCCGTACGTTAGCAGCAAAAGGTGTACCATCATTTAATGACGTATTAACTAGAATTGAGCAAGAATCACCATTAAAGAGAAATGTGACAAAAGAGGAAGTAGGAGACATGACAATGGCAATGATGAGTCATTTATCCAGAGGTGTGACAGGTGAAATTATTTATGTCGATTCAGGTTACAATATTTTAGGTATTTAAGAAACAACCCATGTATTCGTAAAATGGAATACATGGGTTGTTTTTCATTTCTTAAAATTAATTAACTTCGATACATGTTGTGTAAATTCATCGAACGTCGCTTCTGTTATTTGATAATGTTGATACCATTTCACAACAGTTTCGACGATGTAAGATGGGACAGATTTGCCACGGATTAGATGGTAGTAGTTATCATATCCCTTTTTTAAATGTTTCCATCT
>JAJUGF010000090.1 GCA_029268495.1 Gracilibacillus sp. | reverse complement strand
GTAAAAACCTTCTTCTAAAAATCGTAAATAAAAAGCATCTGTAGTAGGTCCTACATGTACCTCACCTTTTTTATTTATTTTAGATATAGTAATAGATTCTTGAGACACACCACTGTCATAACCAATACGATTATAAAGGTTGTTCTGATATTGCAATCGCAACGTTTTTGATCCTGCTTCAAGAGTTGATTTTTGGACATCTTCTGTAAGATTTTCTAATACATCTAATTGCTTTTCTAATTCTTCAAATCCATCTAATTCAAAGGACATGTTCGTCACCAAATTTCGCGCATATCAATTCTATTAAATCGCCCTTATCATATGTTCTTTCAATTTTATATTTTTTGTCATTAAAAATAAGTTTTTCTTCTCCGCTGTATTCAAAGTCATGGACTTCAAATGCTTTGGCTAATTTAATTCCTTCTCTGTTCGCGTTCCAATGATCTGTAGAATGTATGCTTAATTCATTTGCAAGTATACCTGGCTTTATGACCTCTTGCGAAAAATGAAATCCGTCATCATCTACACCATCTTCTAATCCTATTAGTTTGATTTCTACATCAAATGTTTTCATGATTCTTCACCACTTGTTGCATTTTTGATGATTAGATTGTGTAGACGGTATTGTAAGTGTCTTGGCAATCCCTTTTCACTATCTTTGTTAGCATATCTCCAAGAAGATAAATCAACTACAAACATCAATTGATGAGGGTTAGTAGACTCTAGCACTAACCCTTGCACCAATTGCAATTCGCCTTCCACACCATTTATAATTGCATGTATATAAGCATCTCTAATATTTGTAGTTATGCCTAATTTTGCTTTTACTAAATCTAAGGCTTCTGGAAAGACCATAATTATCCCTACTTATCCAGTTCTTTTTCTGCAGCGATAGCATCCGTTTTTCCTTGTACTCTCTCGCCATTAGAGAGTTGATACCATCCACCACCTGTGTGTTTCGGAAACTCACTTTCTGCTTCTTCATTCTCCACAAGAGGTTCTACTAAAATTCCATATTTAGATCCATTAATTTCTTTAAACCTTTCTTCTGTTACCTCAAAGACATCACCTATAAATCGCTTTGTTTTTTCTTTTAAATCATGAAATATTCTAATTGCTTTTACTTCCATGGTTATTCCTCCTCTTTTTATACTGCAGGTTCAGGTGTATATGTTACGTAAAATCCTGCTTCAGCGTCTGTTTTTTCAACGTCAAATCTTATAAACCCTGCTAATAATTGACCATATACATCATTGTCTACCCATTTAACCGACGCGCGCTTACGGTCAAACAAAGTCATAAATGCTTTAGGATCACCAATAAAACCTACTAAGTCACCATCTGCAGCACCAATCATATCATCATCTAATACTACTACCTCTTTACCTAAAAGACGTTTACCTGATGCAACAGTAATATCATCCTGCAATAAATAACGACCATTCGCATCTTTCAACGTGTCTAATTCGTTGTATAAAGAAGCAGAAATGATCGCTTTTACGTTGTATACTTTTTTAATATCTTTATTGATAACACCCTTAATTCCATCAAGTCCAGTTGCCGCCTTTGCAGTTGCGGTTTTTAAAATAGTTGCAATAGCTGCGTTCTTGGTATTCAATTCTTGGTCTTGGATTTCTTCTGCAATTAGTCCAGTCACATCATAATCTGCATCATCAATAACTTCTTGAGATACAGGAATGTATCCGCGATAAGTTTCAATGTCATAATTGATTTCTGTGATTGTTGGTTTTGCAAGTTCAGGGTTTTCCGCTAACTCTGCAACAGATGTCATTTTGCTACCTGACTTTTTAATTACAGGATATTTCCCAGAACCACTGTTCACTTTTCTAATATTGATTAATTTAGATAAATCAACCACATCTTCTGGTACTTTTTGTGGTGCTAATAATTCCTCTGGGATCAATGCGCCACCTTCTACAGAAGTAAATCCTGCTCGTTCTTGTCCTTTGGATTGCACATAACTTTTGATTGCTTCTCTTGTTTCAAGGTTTTTTGACATATTTCTCGCAACTCCCTCGCCTGGTTTTTTTCTATTTAATTCTTCAATCTGTTTTTCTAAATCTTTAATTTCTTCTTCCAATTTAGATTTTTCTTCTTCGGTGTCCGTGATCTCTTTCTCATTTTCGTTCACTTCATTTTCGATTGCAGTTAGTTCTTCGTCATCTTTTGCAGCATCTACATTTTCTGATAGTTCATTTCTTTTATCCTGTAGTGATTGTAATTTTGTTTCAATTTGTTGAAGTGTGTTTCTTTTTAGATTAACTTTTGCTCCTAAAATAATTGGGTTAGTCATTTGTAATTCTCTCCTTCAATTTTAATTTTCTTTGTTCAAATTTTTCTTGCTTGATTCTTTCAATGTCTTTAGTGCGTGCCGCTACTTCCGTTTGATTGTAAGCAGGGAATACGGTGGTAGATACTTCTAATAATTCCGCTTCTAAAATCCGAAATGTCATAGTACCATCTTCATTTTCTATTGGTTTTTCTCTTTTTGGATAAAAACCGAAAGAACACCCTCGCACTTTACCTGTTTCTATTTTTCTATATGCAGACTTAGCTACTGGATCTTCTAAATCAATAATTGCTTTACCCCACAAACCATAATTGTCTGATTTTAATTCTAACGTCCCACTGCGTATACTTGCTAATACTGCACTAGAATTATGATTGTCTAAACATACAATGTCTTTATCTCTCAAACTATCAATCAATGCTTCTGGTGCTATTTCTTCATAAACTCCAGGCCATAGTTCCGTTTCTTGATCGTAAACAACAAAATATCCTTCAATGGATGCTTCGCCATCTTTTTCTAAAGCCCTCGTTTTCAAATCACTAGTGAAATGTAAATGTCTTTTTTGCATTATTTCTCACCACCTTTCAATTTGTTTTGTTCACCTAGCTTGTTAGCTGGTAAATAGTTTTCCAATATGATTAGTTCTTCCATTTCATCATCTGGATTTAATCCAATCCAATCCCTTAATTCATTTCTGCGCATGGAATTACGGTCTACTAATTTTGTGCCCGCTTCAACTAAATCTGTTAAATCATAAGCATACAAACTTCTTGGATTTAACTTGAAATACCAGTTAGGGTTAAACAACAAATCTCTTGTAAGTGTTTGAGAAATGATTTGACCGATAGAAAAAATTCTTGTATTAACAAAGTTGTTATATTCTTCTTTTTTAAATTCTCCAACACCTAAGAAAAAAGCTGGCACTTGTAAAAGTCCAGCAACAGTTTTTTTATCCAGTTCAACCGATTCATTTATTGCAATATCTTTCAAATTTAACGGTGTAACTTGTTGCACTTCTAATAACTCTGCAGGTATAATCCATGGTTCTCCAGCATTGGTTGATTTTAAGTATTTGTTTTTAACTGCATCTCTACCCTCTTCGGATGTTAACTCTTCATTCATCGCATCTACTTTAACGATAATATTCGGCATGTATTTTCCGCTCATGAAACTATTTTTAGTTTTGGTTGCTTGTTGAAGGTTTTTAGTAACATCTCGTAATGACAGCTTATAACCAGTTCCCTTGAATGGATAGAGTGGATCAGGATTCATAACAAAATGAATGACTTCATCAGGATTATAAGTAGTGTTATTGTAATTAATTACGTATGAGTCTCTTACACTTTCAAAACTAACCCCTTGCATAGGAAATGGTGTTAAGTCATCAATCAAATTATCTGCAATACTAATGTGTACAATTGAATTTCCGTTGCCTTCTAAAAACAAATCACTTACAATCTTATACAACCAATTTTTACGGGTCATGTATCTATAAGGGTTTACATCCAATTTACGAGATAATTCATTCTTGATACGTTTATCACCTTTATCCGTATTTTCCATTAGATGAATAGTCATGTTAGATACTAAATCCGCTATTTTGCCTACAGCCATTTTTACCTCTGGATGTTCTGACAACTTAATATAACCTGGGGAGTCATCTAACCAACCGGCACTAGCTAATGCAATTTGTGCTTCATTCAACGATCGTTTCTTTTTTTCACGAAATAAAATTCCCATTTTCTTTAATCACCCCCTAACTTGCCTACAACAATACCTAACAACGAAATCATACTACCCACTACAATGAAACCTACGATAATGCTTATCATAAAAAAACCGATAGACATTAACACTATGCCTATCAATAACAGGATTTCTGCTATATTATTTTTGAATGCTTCCAACTCATCACCACCTAACTATTCAGCCATTGACTAACTGATGCGGTGGTAGCCATGTCCTCTAACATTTGGCAACAAGCAAATACATCCGCATCAAATAAATCGATTCTCGCAGTACCGCCATCACCATCAACCTTTTCATACTGAATCATGTCATCCGTTTTTTCGATTGCTCGAACGTTTTGGACACAATATTCATACGCTTGATTATGCAAGTAATAATACTCACCATTCTTCACTTTTACTTCAATACGTCTAAATCCTTCTGACTTACGATAAAAATATTGAGGTTGGTCCACAATTTTAAATCCTGCTTTTTTCATCTTCAAGAAAAATTCACGACCGAACTTTTTATCGAAACCAACTTTTTTTATTTTAAATCCTTTTTTCTTCATTTTGATAAACCAATTTACAATGTCATCATAACTTACTGTTGGTGTATTACTCATGGTCAACACTTTATCATCTTGCCACCCAAACAACGGTATTCCATCCTCTTCCGCTTTAATGTGTGCTTTTACAATCGGGAAGAATGCGTGTGTAATAGAGATGTCAATTTCTTTACCTTTATGCGTTAATCGACCATGAATAGCAGCAGCAGTTAAATCATGCAATTTAGATAAATCGGCTCCACCATACCAAACAATCGGCATTTTAGCTAACTCTTCCATGCTCCAATTATATTGGTTGTCTGATGCCCTAAACTCATTTATATCAAAATAAGCCTTTAAAGAGGATGTAAATATGTTCAGTGATTTGTTCAAAAATTCTCCTCTTGTTTGAGGGTCATTCATTGCTAATGCAGCATCTCTAATCAAGTCATCTAAATCAACCGATACACCACAAGATGGATTGGCCATTTCTAATATTTTTGGATCCGTATAATCTAATACATTTCCTTTTTCGTCTTGATCTGCTTTACAAATGAAAATAAAGTATTCATCATCTTCAATCGTTCCATTTAAAATTTTTTGACAATAACTCAAACGATTAGCAAGAAATCCATTCGGAATGTCTCCTGCTGTTGAAATAGCAATTAATAATTTATTACGATATGCTTTCTGTGAGTTTTTCATAAGGATGTATCGTTTTGCCGATTCCCATGTATGCACTTCATCTAGGATTAATAAGTTACTATTCAAAGAATCTAATCGTTTTGGATCAGATGCTAATGCCTGAATAAAAATAGAGCCCCTATCACCGAATTTCTTTGTGATAGAATGCTCCTGGTTATTGTCTCTTATTCTGATTGTTTTATCATTTAGCCTATTAACGTTGTATGTTAAAAATCCGAATGACTCCATTGTTTGCTTTAAACTGTTAGCAAGTATATATAATTTAGAGCCACTGTTTCTCTCTAAGATTGATAATGCCCAACCTAATGCGGATGCAAATGCAGTTTTACCATTTTTACGTGGAATCATTATAAGTGATTCATGGTACCTTCTGATATTACTATTTTTATTAAAAAAACCTAGTAAGTTAACAATCACGAATTTTTGCCAAGGTTGCAAAAGCAAAGGTTCGCCAGTCAATGGTTTTCCTAGTAAATCTTCACCTTGTTGATGTGCAATTGTATTTTCGATTAATCCAATAACAAAATCAAATTGTTCTTGTTTAAAATCCAAGTCTTTTCTCTTTAAATCATATATAAATCTTTGCGCTGCTTGTTTAGTTTCTTTACAAGCTACCTTTTTGCCACTAACAATTGATTGCGCATATTTGAGAGCCACCTCGAAGTTTTCTGACTTAATATGTGATAGTTTCACTTTTGATTCATGAGGAATTTATCCAATGGCGATCCATTATCTACTTTTTTACTAGGTGGCTCTATATTCATTGATTTAGGATTCAAACACAAACGATCAGAATAAGCTAGAATATCTTTTCTTAAATTTTCTAAGGTGGCAACAATTCCTGATTTCTTAGGATTTCCCGCAGCTGTTGTTGTCTCATATTGATAACCACCTTTCACAAATTCTTGATTTGCTTTAATGTATTGTGACATCATGTCTGCATACACATCAATTAAAGGATTATATTCTGGCTTGTAGACACCGAGTTTTTTCATGTCTCGAATTGTGTTTTTTGCAATGGTGTCTTTGGTTGTAGCCTTTCTCGCCATGGTTCATTCCTCCTTCCAAAAAAAGTTTTCTCGAAATAAGGCCGTGGAGGGAAGAACTTCCACTCTCCGGTCTTATAAATTGGGATTTTTGATGCTTTTAAGTGGGGGGGTACTGTTTTCCCCGTCAACCATATCTTTTACGTGTATATAAATCTTTCTTTGCCACGCAATGCCAAGTTTAGTTATGTTATTAGTCTTACGATCATGCATCTTGTTATGACAAGTGTTACAAAGACTTAATAAGTTTATAGTTACTAACCTAAGCAATGGATAAAACTCTAGAGGATAAATGTGATGGACTGTGTCAGCAGGTGTTGTCTTGCCATAACGTTTACACTCTCTGCATTCGTAGTTATCTCTGCGTAACACTTTGCCTCTCTTCTTAATCCACTTGACAGTCTTATAAAAAGGATTATTTGTTTTCATTCTTATCAACCTTTTCCACATAATAAAAAGACACCTCTTTTGAAATGTCTTAATTTGCTTTATCAAAGTTAATTATATAATAACCAAGTGATGAAGCGTACACTAAAGATACTTCATATTCATTTTCTGTATATTTATCAGAATATACTTCCTCATTTGTATCAAACGTATCACTTATTCGTTCTGTTAAATTAAACATGTTTAGGTCTAACGCTTTAGGAATCAAAGAAGCGTAAACAACGCTATCTTCTGAATCGTTGTGGAATGTTATTTCGTATCCGATTAATTCCCCTAATTCATTATACTTAACACTCATTTCTTCCTCTCCGTCACGAATTAGTTGTTTGTAGTTATATTCATCTTTGCGAACTTCTTGTATGTCGTCACGAGATATCTCAATATCCTTAAATTCCGTGCTATGAGCATAATCATTAAATGCCTCAATAAAATCATCTCGTTCTTGAATAGCTTCTTTGCTAATACTAAAATCTTCTAAAGGTTCGGACTCGACTTCTTCCGTTTTACTCTCAACTTCCTCTGTTCCTTCTTCTTCATTTTCATCAACATCAAAACCACAAGCAGTCAACACTAAGAAACTTACTAAAATTAAATATAATCTCTTCACACTATCCCCCCTATGTACATTTACATAGGATTTTACCATATCATGGTTTTAATTACTACATAAAAAGACACCCACACGATACATAATGAGTGTCTTTCCGCTTCTATCCAATCTTATTCAATCCAATCTTAATTTCAATTATACACAAAATATTAAACCGATTAAAAATTTGTGGAATTTGTGGAATTTGTTTCATTGCTTTGTGGATAACTTTTAATCCGATAAGCTACTTGTTTCAATGTTTTGTACACACTAGACCTATCCATTTTCATTAATGCACTTATATCACTTACACTATAGCCATCTAGTCGTAAATTAAGTATTTGTGCTTCTCTTTCGTCCGTTATTCTGTGCCATCTATCTTGTATATACTTTAAATCCGTTAATGTGTTTGCAAAAAATTTAGTGTTCTCCAATTGCCTTAACACTTCATTTTCTACAACACTTGATATTTGGTTGCCTGGACTTCCACTTGATTCTAATCCGTACTTAGCCACTCCTACACTCTTCATTTCAGATGAAGCGGTCAAACTTTTGATATTCTTCATGTTTATATGATAATACTTAATAATGTTCATGATTTTTTTAATCGAATATTCTTCTGCCATTATAACAATCACCCGCTTCTGTCTAATAATTACGTTAGTTCATTCGACTACTACCATCTTCAATATCAATTTTAACTTTGTACTTTAATGCGTGTATTTCTTCTCTCGTACTGATAAATGCATTATTCCATCTTTTATAATTACCAAGTGCTTCCGCTTCTTTTATGCGTAAATCTGCTACTGCTAACTCCGCTACAGCTGTACGGTGCTTCGTTGCTTTTAAGTATTCTTCACTGTGCTTTCTTTTGCGATAGGCATATATCTGTTTATGTTCCTCTGCAAATATACTAGACAACGCACCTATAAACACTAATTGTTTTGAGAGTAAGTATATGCGTGATATTTTGTCTTCTTCTGGCAATCTATTTATTTTACTTTGATATATTTTGATTTCTTTTAACGTCTCATCCACTCTCTGTTCGATAGTCTTTGCCATAGTACCGCTCCATTTCTTTTCTAATTTCTCGATCTGTTAGATTTTTAAAATAAGCTGCACTATATCCGCTCACTAGTGTTAATTG
>JAJUGF010000089.1 GCA_029268495.1 Gracilibacillus sp. | reverse complement strand
TCTCATCCTGAGCAATATCTTCATTATCCTCTACTATTTGTTCCTGATCATTTACGTCTTTTTGTGCATCTTCTTCATTTTGACATCCTAGTAATAACACACTTACTAAAATCCCTGAATATACGATTTTTTTCATATTTGTCCCCTCTTTACGCAAAAAAAATACATGTAACATCTTTAGTTTCTATATACAAACACTGTTACTACTATAACATAATTAAATAAACCTCGTCTTGTATTTTTAGACGAGGTTTATTGTTAAGTTTCCCAAATATAATCTTTGTAACTGTCACTATACATGATAAAATCTTGATGATTTCTATCGTCAATTGCTTGATTGATTCTTTCATCTAAGCGTGCTTTATTCCAGTTAAAACAAAGATTATCTAAAATTAACTGTGAAGCAAGCTTGATTTCATAAGATATCTCTCTTCTAGCTAATATTTCCTTATTACTATTTTGGACAAATGGTACAAGTTGATAATTCATCTTTTGTTTTTTCATGGAGCACGCCTCCTTTTAACTATATGTGTATTAAACAATTCCCAAATTCGTGCATGTCTAAACAATATTTCTTGTAATCTTTTTCAATTAAATTATTGAATGATTTCGTTTGTAGTGTGGAAAGACTAGAAGTAGACGATTTTCCACTTCTTTTGGTATGCTAATATAGGAAGACATATCTTTTTAGAAAGTGCAGGGCTAAAAATGAATACATACGATAACTATAAACAAGGAGAAAAAGGTGCATGGTTAAGTATTATCGCATATTTGATACTTGCCATTATAAAATTGATTGCAGCCTCTGTCGGTAATTCTACTGCATTACGAGCAGATGGGTTAAATAACACAACAGACATTATTGCATCTATAGCAGTACTAATCGGTCTTAAAATCTCACGAAAACCTCCTGATGATGACCATCACTATGGACACTTCCGCGCAGAAATGATTGCATCCTTACTTGCCGCATTTATTATGATGTCAATAGGTATACAAGTTCTCGTTGATACGATTCGATCATTATTTACATTGGAATTCCACCAACCAGACATTCTCACAGCATGGGTTGCATTAGGATCCGCTATTTTTATGTATCTTGTATATTTTTATAATGTGCGATTGAGTAAAAAGATTAAGAGTCAAGCATTGTATGCAGCAGCTCAAGACAATAGATCAGATGCTTTAGTCAGTATCGGAGCATTTGTGGGGATTATTGGTGCACAATTTCACTTATATTGGTTAGATCCACTTGCTGGTTTGATTGTTGGAGTAATTATTTGTAAAACAGCATGGAACATTTTTAGTGAAGCTACCCATACACTTACAGATGGTTTCCAACCAAAACAATTAAAAAAAATTGAGAAAAATATTTATACACATCCAGATGTATTAGATATTAAAGATGTAAGAGGTAGAATGCATGGGAATCACGCGTTAATCGAAGCAACCATCTTCGTAGATCCAAACCTTACAGTCGAAGAAAGTCATTTAATTACAGAAAATATAGAAGAAAAGCTAAAAGAAGATTTAGACATCCCAAGAGCTCATATTCATATAGAGCCATATGAGGAATATGAAAAATAGGGATTTCTATTTAAACACATAAGACGTGTAGAATGCCATGCATAATGGGATTCTACACGTCTTACATGTTTCTTAATAATACCCTTGTTAATCATACAACTAAAAATCTTCAACTATTATCTCTCGCTAAGGCGAGTTTATTTAGATAGATCGTCTTGATTTGTTAAAATAAACGGTCCTTCTTTTGTGACTACAATTGTATGTTCGAATTGTGCAGATCTACTACCATCTACTGTTCGTGCAGTCCATCCGTTTGCGTCCATTTTGCTTTTCCAATCCCCTTCATTAATCATTGGTTCAATTGTAATGACCATGCCCTCTTTTAGACGTGCACCTTTTCCTTTTTCACCATAATGAGGAATGTGTGGATCTTCATGAATCGTACGGCCAATCCCGTGTCCAGTAAAATCTCTAACAACAGAAAATCCTTCTTCTTCTGCATATGATTGAATAGCATGACCTATATCCCCGATACGATTACCGATTACCGCTTGCTCGATTCCTTTATATAAAGCTGTCTTTGTTACATCCAATAACTTTGCCGTTTTCTCATCCGCTTCTCCAACTACATATGTCCAGGCAGAATCAGCTAAACCACCTTTTAAATTCACTACCATATCGATTGTAACAATATCGCCAGTTTCTAATTTTTCTGTACGTGGAAAACCGTGACAAATCTCATCATTAATCGATGCACATGTTGCATATTCATAACCATTGTAGCCTTTTTGTTCTGGTGTAGCTCCATGTTTTTTTAAGAATTTCTCTACAAACTGGTCAATTTCTTTTGTTGTTACACCTGGCTTCACCATTTTTGCAATTTCTTGATGGCACTTTGCTAATACTTTCCCTGCTTCGTGCATCATCTCTATTTCACGTTTACTTTTTCTTGTAATCATTTTTTTACTTCCTTTCACACCAATTAAGTCAGAAAATACTGTTATAAATTTTAACATAAAAAATATGTATTTAAAAAAGATATTCTTTACTTTCTTGAAAATGTGAAAAACTGACAATGGATTCCTCCATCATCAGTCTTTCTTTTGTTTTATATAGTTGGTTGGTTCGTCTTAGAAACCGCCGTAGCCCCAAGAAGCACCGATAATGATTAATAGAATAAATAACACGACGATTAAAGCGAAACCAGAACCGTATCCACATTGTGCACCCATCAATTATCCCTCCTTTAATTCTTACACTTATAACGTATGTAAGAGAGTGGGAAATTGTCATTCAATTTTTTAAAAATGGGTGGATACCTATTAAAAGATATCTTTGACACTATAATAATCACCATTCACTATCTTTTCCGATTGTAATAGACGATCAACTAATACTTTTGCTACCACTTCTGTATCTCTTAAATCATTGTTTGTTTTGTATGCTTTAAAATGGTCCACATCGATAAATTGTGATGAATCACTTGAGCGAATCTCACCTTGCATATCTGTATCCATAATACTTGGGTCAAAAAGAAAAATTTTATTTCCTGTTTGCAATGTATCTTGCTCCATTGCAACAGTGTCTGTATATCGATCTAGACCAGCCTTTGTGCTACCATATGCACTCCAACCATAAACAGATCTTTTCGCTGCACCTGATGTCACGTGAACAATTACAGAAGGTATCTTAGATTCGCGCCACTCATCCAGCCACAAATTCGTAATAACCATTGGTGCTAATAAGTTGACATGAACATGATTCTTTAATGCATCGACAGATTGTTTCCCTACTTGTTCAATCGGTGTAACCATCGCAGCATTTTGAATCAATAATAGCGAATCTACTTTTTCTTGTTTAAGCTTTGAGATGATTTGAGACATAACTGTTACCGTCTCATCCATATTCGCTAAATCTGCTTTATAATGAGTATATTGAGAAGTCAAAGAAGCGAACTCTTTATTCTCATTTCTTGCAATTCCAATTACATGATAAGATGCTTTCATTAATAATTTTGCAATGGATGCTCCAAGCCCTTTGGATGTACCTGTAATTACCGCATACTTCATAAACTCACCTCATTAAATTTTTGCCGAATCAAGTGCTTGTGTAAATGTCTCAATAATATCATTTGTTTCTTCAATTCCTACTGAAATTCGAATAAGACCTTTTGTTATACCTAATTCTTGTTGTACATCTTTTGGCAAGTTACGATGAGATGTTCCTAGTGGATAAGAAACACTTGTCTCCACACCTGCTAGTGTCGCAACTATCTTGATCCATTGTAATTCATTGAAAAAAGTATCTATATTCGCATTATCAGTGATATCTATTGTAACAATAGCACCATTGCCCTTTTCTGAAACAAAAGTAGGGTAGTATACTTTATTTACTGCAGGGTGTTCAGATAATGCATCCGCTAATGCTTGTGCATTACGTGTATGACGTTCCATTCTAACAGCTAATGTCTTTATACCTCTCACAGTCAACCACGCTTCAAACGGGCTTAAATTCGTTCCTAAATTGACACATTTTTGCTTTGCTTTAGCAATTAGTTCTTCGCTTCCTACTACTACACCTGCAGTAATATCACTATGTCCACCTAAATACTTCGTTGCACTATGAACGACAATATCGACACCTAATGTGTATGGACGAACCAAATAAGGTGTGGCAAACGTATTATCTACCATTGTTTTTAGTTGGTATTTCTTCGCTACTTTTACTACGTTCTCTAAATTCTCAACTCTTAGTAAAGGATTCGTAATAGATTCTGTATATAACAAGCACGTATTAGCCTGTATGTATTGCTCTAAATCCTCTTCAAATGACACAAAACTAACTTCAATACCAAATGAAGCTAATTCTGTAACAAGTAATTCATATGTACCGCCATACAAATCCTTCGATGCTATAATATGGTCTCCAGATTTAGCTACAGACAATATTCCGACCATAATTGCTGAAAGTCCAGATGATGTTGCAATACCAAGTGGTGCTTCTTCTAGATTAGCTACTGCTTTCCCCAATTCATCTGTATTTGGATTACCTACCCGCGTATATAAATAGTCACGATCCCCTTGATAAAATTGTTCGATATCATCTAAATTTTTAAAGGTGAATGCAGATGTTTGGTGGATTGGTGTGACTTTCGTTGGAATACCACCATCTCTTTTCATTGTTACATGTACTGACTTTGTATCAAATCCTTGTCCCATTTCGATCTCCCTTTCTGTTTCTCTACTTATTACTTTAACGCAATACGTGTCGTTTTAAAAGAAAAAAGTCAGAAAATTGAATTAATCAATTTCCTGACTTTTTGCTAATCTCTAAGCCATGAAACACATAATGTACCGTGTCCTGTATGCACACCAGCAACTGGGACTAATGTTTGAATTTTCACTTTAACTGCTTGATGTTTTTTCTCTATTTCTTCTTTCCATTGTTGTGCCTGTTCTATGACACCTGCATGTAGAATGCACAATTCTTTTAATTGATACTTGTTCATTGCTTCGTCTATTAATTGAAACATCTTTTGTTTTGCTCTCTTTTTAATACGAACTTTATCTTTTACAATGACATTACCATTATCGAATCCTAAAATAAGATGAATACTTAATAAAGAAGCAAAAATCGATTGTGTTGTGCTCACTCGTCCACTTTTTCGCATTTGCTCAAAACTTTGTGGCATTAAATACATTTGTGCTAAATCTGGATATGTCCTTAAAGTACTAATTACATGTTGTATATCCATTCTTTCATTCACCATATTAATCCCGTTTATAATCATTTTTCCTAATGCATAATCACCAATCTTAGAATCAATTACTTCAACTGGAAAATCCACCATTTCTGATGCAGAAACAGAGCTCTGATAAGTTCCTGTTAATTGGCTAGAAGCATGAATGGCTATTCCAAATTCATATTCTTGTTTCAATTTCTCATATAATGTGACAAAATCACCATATGCAGGCTGACTTGTTTTCGCACCTTCTCCATGTTCCTTTAATAGTTCATAGAATTCGTCTTTTGATAGGTCTACATCTTCTTTATACGATTGACCATTTACAATAACATTTAGCGGTAATACAAATACATCATTTTCTTCCGCGAATTCTTTTGATAACCCTGATGAACTATCTGTAATCCAAGCTATTTTTTTCATAGTTAACGCCCCATTTCATACATCAAAAAGTATGTCTTTATATAGTTATATTTTAATCTATTACGCAATTGAAGTAAAATAATTCGACAAATCATGCGAAACGATAATAAATTAATATAAATGTCGCTAAAACAAAAATGAAATTTAGAAAAACAAATACAAATTGGTCCATTTTTGTTTTGTGAATTTTGATTGGTGGTTGGTAAAAAGACACACCTTCGATGATAAAGATAAGTAACACAATATGAATCATTGCATGTCCAATGATTTCAGTGACACCAAACAACATACTTGTCAAAATAAAGATGACTGTAACAACTAAACCTAATATACGATTTAGTATTCCTACAACTAATAAATACCCAACTACAAATTCTACAAACGCAGCCATCACAATAAAAATTTCTGGTTCAAAGCCAAATGTTGGTACACCGTGGTTTACAACAATATCCAATGTCATTCCAGGGTACACCCATTTTTCCACAGCTACCCAGCATAAGCTGAGTCCTGTTCCTAGATATAAGAATGGAAAGCCCCATCCTTCTAACTTTGTTTTACCAATTAATAATACAAATATAATAGCTATATAAAATCCATAATCTAACATATAGAACCAACCAAAATCAATCCACACTGTAATGAATAAGCCTAACATAACGACAGCAGCGACTTTTGTACTGTAATGACTTGGTATGAGCAAACATAAAATGATAAGTCCCATGATAATGGTTTGCCATGTATCTGTAATGACAAATTCAGGTGCGAACATCGTCCCTGATACTAATTGAATGATGAATGCTAATGCTGTACCATACTTTAAAATATATCTAGAGTACTTTCTGAATCCATTTAAAAACTCATCTAACTTTGTTGCATATGGTATTTTTAACAAATAGTCCATTACTTGTGGCAAAATTGCTAGTATAATTGCCACTACTAGTGCAAAAGTAATGAAAAACGGACTCAATATCTCTTCAATTGGAACTTTAATTGGATCTACTTCTGCAAACCACTTTACATGCGCGATTGTTGTTATAGGCGTTGCAATCATTAATGCAACAATAAATGTAAGCAGTGCTTTTTTGTGTTGTAACATATTATATTCTCCTTTATTTATCAATATTCTCAAGTTACTATACCATATTTACTATATGTATAGGAGACTTTTTCATATAAATAACATTATATTCAAAGTACTTCATAGACAAAGGGAAGCTTTATTGGGTGTAGATGCTCTTAAAAGAGATTGTTTTATAAAAATTTTAAAATTACAAAACTCCAAATGGTTAGCCAATCGATTGAATTTTCTCCATATTAGAAGGTAAATGTGATATCACTTTATTTGGTTATCTGGAGCTTTTGTATGTGCTTTGCACGCGCTCCGGCTTGCCCGTTTTCCTTTCCGTGAGTTTTTCACCTAAGCTAACTTTTTTAGTAAAGTTCGCTATAAAAGTGGATCTTAGGGGAAAAACATCTCACAAGAGTGAAAACGGACGCCTTTACTTTTTTATACTCAACAATTAAAGAAATCGTAAATATGTTGGCTTTATTGCTCATTAGATTGGTGACGTATCATCCTTTTAATGTAAAAACATATAGCTTTGTTCATTTTTTATCTGAATAACAATAACTATGCCTCACAAAAAAATCCGAACTATTCATAAAATAGTTCGGATTTCTTTAATAAATCTATTTTTTAGTGTGCTGCATGTCCTGTAGTTAACACCCAGATTGACCCGAATACAATTACTAATGCCAAGAACACGCTGTAAATAATGTTTATAACGTTAATTTTTCCTTCATTTCCTTCTGTTACGTGCATGAACATGAACAGTTGAATGAGTGCTTGAAAAATAGCTAGTGTACCAATTGTCCATAAAATGACCGTATCAGAAAAATCTGTTTTGAATTTAATAAATACTGCTAACAACGTCAATGCAATCGAAAGGATGAATCCGACTAAATGATTCCATGGAAAACTACTTTTGTGTGTACTCATTTTATATCGCCATCCCTTTCAAGTATACAAAAGTAAAGATGAAAATCCAGACAACATCTAAGAAGTGCCAGTAAAGACTTGCAATGAAGAATTTACTTGCTGTTTTTTCTGTAATCCCACGTTTTACTATTTGTACAAGTAATAAACTAATCCAAAAAATCCCGAAAGTTACGTGTGCACCGTGTGTCCCTAATAATGTGAATAACGCTGCTGTAAAACCACTTGTTTGAATGGTTGCACCTTCATGGATAAAATGAAGAAATTCATTAATTTCCATATATAAAAACCCAGCACCTAATAACAATGTGATAATTGTCCAAATCAATAATCCATTTCGATTATTGTTTCTCATAGAATGGATCGCTAATCCAGCTGTAAAACTACTTGTTAACAATAGGAATGTTTCGATCATGACATCTTTGAGTACAAAGATGTCTGATCCTCCTGGTCCACCTGCTGTATTGTGCTCTAACACAAAGTAAGAAGCAAACAATGTGGAGAATAACACAATTTCAGCACCTAAAAACACCCAGAAGCCTAAAATATTCATTTGACTTTGATGTGAGCGATATTCTAATGGTGTATGTGTATTAGACGTCATTTCAATTCACCTCTCCACTCTCGTTCTTCTTCCTCTAATTCATCTACAGGAATGTGATAACCATTGTCATAATCAAAAGTATTTGCAACTAAACCAATAACAATTAACACAGATGCGATAATCGCAAGTGTAAACCATTCGAATACTAGGAAGAAACCTACAATACCGAATGCCACCCCTAAGAAAATTGGTGTCCAACTATTGCTTGGCATGTGAACTGGTTTTAAATCTGATTTCTTA
>JAJUGF010000088.1 GCA_029268495.1 Gracilibacillus sp. | reverse complement strand
TACACCAATTGCTCTTAGATTTTTTTCAATGGATGGTACTTCAATACGTGCAATTACGCGCTCTACACCTTTATTTTTTGCATATGTAGCAATTTCTTCATTTTTTCGTTCGTCACCTGTTGATACAACAACAATATCGTGATTAAATACACCAGCATGATCCAATGTTTGTACATCATAATCGGCCATTTCATTGATATCGAAAATCGATCTACTATGCTTGTCATCAAAATTCTCTTGTTTTGTATGAAATAAATGCACTTCAAATTCATTAGTATCTAATTCTCTAACAACAGGAATAGTTGCTTGATTAATGCCGATAAACGAAATTGTTTGCATATATTCCACTTCTTCTTGATTAACGAAGAATTTTTTAAAAAAGGATGGTGTAATAATACAGGACAATACCGCTACCAATACAAGTGCTCCATTCATCTCACTTGTTATAACACCCAATCGCTCACCAATTGTTGCTGCTGCAATGACTAATGATAGTGTGGATGTTAGTAACATACTTGCTGCAAACACCGTTTTTGTATCATACCATTTTTTTAATAATGCTACTGGAATGACTTTTGATATTAATAATGCAATGAATAGAAGTGGAATGAGTAAAAGTACTTTTGGTTCATCAAATAATGCCCATAAATCTAACTCTACACCTACCATTACAAAGAAAATCGGTATCAAAAATCCATAACCAAAACTATCTAATTTTTGTACTAGATCTTGATTAGGCGCAAGTAATGATACGAGCGCACCTGCTAAAAAGGCTCCTAAAATATTCTCAGCACCAACAGATTCTGATAAAGCGACTAAAAAGATAATCAATGTAAATACTGCTCTTGTCCCAATTTGAATCGTACCTTTAGACATCGCTTCTAAGAAAGACTGATTTCTAAAGTATTTGCCGACAAAGTAAAGTAGAAAACCGACACCGAACAAGATTAATAGTAACCACATATTTCCTGAGCCTTCACCATAGAATGACACAAATACAGCTAATAAAATCATTGTCGCTAAATCTGCAATCACCGCAATCAGCAAGATAGTTTGTCCAATTGTTGTCTGCATTGCTTGCGCTTCTTTCAATGTGGGCACAACTACACCTAAAGAAATGGTTGAAATAATCAATGTCATTAAAAAGATATTATCTATAAATCCAAATAAAACAAATAAGTATGATAATCCAACTGACAAAATGAAGATTGCGATAAAGATAAGTGTTGCAATCATTACTGGATTTGGCATGCTTGTCGTTGTCTTATTCTTTCTTCGCTTATTTGAAAATAGTGTGAAATCAATTTCTAATCCACTTAGAAACATTAAAAATATAAAACCTAGTGTAGAAAGCGTCTCTAACCAACTGCTTTCATCAACTAAGTTAAATCCTGTCTGTCCAATAATTAAACCAACAATAATCTCAGCGACTACAACAGGTATCATTTTTAATTTAAATCGATGTAAGAGGATTGGTGTTAAAAATGCTGCAATAACTACAATTACTAAAGAGCTTATTGATTCTCCATGTTCCATCTATTCATCCTCCTAATAATAAATTCATAAATAGTGTTGCAAGTCCAAAATATATAAACATAGAAATAATATCATTTAATGTAGTAATAAATGGACCTGATGCAACAGCAGGGTCTATATTAAAACGATGCATCACAAGTGGTACAAATGCTCCCGCAATTGTAGCAACAATTAATGTTGCCATAATAGAGATGCCCACAAGTATACCTAGATATAATTCACCATACCAAAATGCAACGATGAGTGTAATCAGAACACCACATGTTGTACCAGTTATGACACCAGTTTTGGCTTCTTGCCATATAACTGACGCCTTGCCAATCTTATCTATATCACCTGTAGAGATACTTCTCACTGCAACAGCAAGTGCTTGTGTTCCAGTGTTCCCTGCCATTCCTGCAATAACTGGAATAAATGCAGCTAGTAATGCAACTTGGTCTAAAGTATGTTCAAAACGACTTATAATACTTGCTGTAAACATACCTAAAAATAATAATGCAATTAACCATGGTAGTCTTTTTTTCGCTGATTGTAGTGCTGTATCTCCAAAGCTTTCTACATCTGAAATACCAGCAAGTTTCGAATAGTCATCACTTGCTTCTTCTTCCATAACATCCATAATGTCATCGACAGTAATAATCCCTAATAAATGATTTTGGAAATCGACGACAGGTAATGCTAGAAAGTCATAATCTCGCATCATTTGTGCAATATCCTCTTGATCTTCACCTACCGGAACAGAAACGACGCGCTCACTCATTACTTCTTGAATTAGCCAGTCTCCTTCCGCGATAATTAAATCACGTAAAGAAATGACACCAACTAATTTCTTAAATGAATCCACAACATAAATATAATAAATTGTCTCTGCATCTGGTGCTTCTTTTCTTAAATGTCGCATGGCTTCTTTCACTGTCATTTCATGATGAATAACAACAAATTCTGTTGTCATAATACTACCAGCTGTTTTTTCTTCATAATGCAGCAATTCTTTTATCTCTTCTGACTCTTCTTTATTCATAATTGTTAAGAAGCTTGCTACTTTATTTTTATCTAATTCATTTAATATATCTACAGCATCATCTGTCGACATTTCCTCAAAGACCTTTGCCGCAAAAGCTGGTACCATTTCAGCGATGAATGTCGTCACTAAATCTCGATCAACATGTTCCATAACCTCTGCCATCTCTTTTGGTGATAAATATGTGTATATTAAGAAGCGAACTTCTCCATCTTGTTCCTCAAAAATCTTTGCTTGATCATATGGGTGCAATTCAAGAAAATCCGCTCGGAACTGATCAATTTGTTCATTCATTAAAGCTTGTTGGATATTTTCCCATATTTGCATGCGTTCGTGTTTTTCTAATTGTTCCATTCTTCTTGCCCCCTTGCTTCAACAACACAATTAGTTTTCTTTTTTAAAAGAATAACATACCATACTTCAAATTACGCATAATTTACATTAATTTTAACTTACTTTTTCCTTATTACATTATTTTCATTTCTCAAAATGTATGAAATACTCTATACTATGAATAGAGAATTATATCAATAGAAAGGTACGTATACATGTCTGAAGAAAATACAAATTCAAAAATTGATTATATGCTTATATTTATCGTTATCTTACTTGGTGTCATTAGTGTTTTTACATTATATACACTTGATCCATTGCTTGCGCAAACAAAATATGGAGATGGCTATTATTTAAAACAAATACAATGGTATATTGTTGGTGCTGTAGTTATAACAGCAATCATGTTTGTAGACTATGATAGATTACGGCAAGTATCCTGGCTTTTTTATGGTTTTGGTATTATTACATTATTGATGTTATATTTTCATTTTCCACCAAATATTGCACATGAGGTTAATGGTGCATGGGGTTGGTTTAAAATACCTGGATTTGGAACCATTCAACCAGCGGAATTCATGAAAGTATTTCTCATTATTTTTCTGGCACACATTATTGTTGCACATAATGAAAAATATCCTGAACATACTGTGAAAATGGATTTACTTTTATTAGGGAAAATTGCATTAACCGCTCTTGTTCCTATATTCTTTCTAGTAAAACAACCTGACCTTGGTGGTGTCTTAGTATTAACTGCAATTACTGTATGTATGATTTTAGTATCAGGAATTAAATGGAGAATAATATTTGCGATTGTGGGTAGTGTACTAGTAACAGGTGTGCTCATTGTTGGCGTGTATATACTTCTGCCAAATCAAATGAATGACTTTCTAAAAGCATCTGGTCTTGATCATGTGCAAGGTCGGTTTAATGCATGGTTGAATCCAGAGGAATATAGTCAAGGAGATGCCTATCAATTAGTTCGTGCAATGCGAGCTATAGGCTCTGGCCAATTGTCTGGAAAAGGTGTGCATGGATTCGAAGTAACCCAAGGAATACCTGAAAATCACACAGATTTTATTTTTACAGCAATTTCTGAACAGTTCGGTTTTATTGGAGCAAGTATTGTGATTACAATTTATTTCTTACTAATATACCGTCTCATACATGTTGCATTAAAATGTAAAGATCCATTTGGTAGTTACTTAATCACAGGTATTATAGGAATGTTTGCATTTCAAGTATTTCAAAATATCGGTATGTCCATACAGCTTCTACCAATTACAGGATTACCTCTTCCTCTAATTAGTTATGGAGGAAGTTCCTCTTTGACCTACTTAATTGCAATTGGAATTGCTTTAAACGTCTATTACCGATTAAAAACGTACATGTTCGATGAGTCTTAATTTATTTCTAATTAAGTGAGGAGATTGGATGAAACTCGATATCATTGGTGATGTGCATGGTTGTTATGAAGAATTAGTGTTACTAATTAATCAATTAGGATATCAATTTGTTGATGGTATCCTTATGCATCCTAACAATAGGAAGTTAGCATTCGTTGGAGATTTAACAGATCGAGGTCCAAATTCTTTGAAAGTAATCGAGCTTGCGTATCAGCTCGTAATTGAACAACAACTGGCATATTATGTACCAGGAAATCATTGTAACAAATTGTATAGATATTTCCTTGGTAATAATGTAAAACTACAGCATGGAATTGAAACAACAGTAGAAGAATATAAGCAATGTCCAATAGAAAAACAAAAAATAATCAAGCAAAAGTGGATGACATTATACGAACAATCATCGTTATATGAGATAATCACAGAATTAAATCTCGTTATTGCACACGCAGGTATAAAGGAATCCTATATTGGAAGTTATTCAAACAAAGTAAAAACATTTGTACTGTATGGAGATATTACTGGAGAAACATTACCTGACGGCAGACCGGTACGAAGAGATTGGGCGTCTTCTTATCATGGAGAGAGATGGATTGTATATGGCCATACTCCTGTATTAGAACCAAGGTTTGTGAATCATACTGTCAATATTGACACAGGATGCGTTTTTGGTAACAAGTTAACTGCGATTAGTTTCCCAGAGCAACGTATTACAAGCGTTCCATCTAAACAACCATTTATTAAAGAGAAATTCCAATAACTAATACAGCGTGCATAACATCTCACTTATGATGATACGCACGCTGTTTTTTATCCCTTATCTTTTAAATTCTGCTCTATCTGTTTGATGTCATCATGCAATCCTATTGTGAATACCATCCGTTTATTTGTAATAGGGTGCACAAATTCTAACTTAATACAATGTAATGCTTGTCTATTTATAACCTGTTTTTTGCCACCATATAATGTATCTCCAGCTAATGGATACCCTTTGTCCGAAAGATGCACTCTGATTTGATGTGTACGCCCTGTCTCTAAATTCAATTCAACTAGAGAGTGTCCTGACCAATAATTTAACACACAATAATGTGTGATAGCCTCTTGACCATCTTCTGCTACCATTCGTTTCAAAATGGAATTAGGATCTCTATTAATAGGTGCATGAATCGTTCCACTGCTAGGTTTTACAATTCCTTCAACGACTGCATTATAGGTTCGTTTCACTTCACCTTTTTGTTGTGAATGAAACAGTATCGCATGAGCATATCGATGTTTTGCAATTAACAAAAGGCCGGATGTATCTCGGTCCAACCTCGTAACAACATGGACAGTATATGGTAGCTTTTGTTGGTCATAATGATGTAGCACGCCATTTGCAATCGTATGATTCGGATGATGTATCGAAGGAATTGTTGCAATATGTGGCTGCTTGTTAATCACAAGTACATCATCATCCTCATAAACAATGGAAAGTGGAATAGGTTCTGGTTTCATATATGCACTACGTATCTCAGGTGGAAAAATCACTTGAATGATGTCACCTTTTGCAACAACATACCTTACTGTTTTCGGTTCATTATTCACTAGGATCTTACCACCATGATATTTTACTTGTGCTAACGTTCTTTTGGAAAAGCCACAAACGTTTCTTAAATAATCACGTAATAATGTCTGATCATGATGTGTATCAATTTGCCATTTCAATTTACTTACTCCTTACCTACCTCTGGTCTGTAATAAACGAATCATGTACTCTTTTCCAAAATGGAAATGAACGGAATCGAGCAAATCGGATTTTTTTTTCTGATACTCGACATTCGATTGTATCAATGTTCGTATATGAACCTGTGTGATGATCAATTGTAATTAAAAAACATTTATCATGATGAAGTGGTTTTAGATCACATACATGATGTTTCGGTAATATTAAAGGGGAGCCAATTGTACGAAACACCCGATTATTTATTGATGCCATTTCTGTAATTTGATAGGCGTCTAGTGATGGGTGAATGATGGCACCACCTAATGCTTTATTATATGCTGTACTTCCTGAAGGTGTAGAAATACACAATCCATCACCTCTAAATCTTTCGAAATGAGCACCATTTATAAAGAAATCCATTACGACAGTCCCATCCGTAGATTTGACGGACGCTTCATTTAAAGCGAGAAATCTTTGTGTTTCTCCACTATTCGCTGGATGAATAAATATATCTAATAGCGGATATTCTACAATCTCATAAGGGTTCTTAGCAATCTCAATAATCAATTTTTCGATTTCATCTGGTAACCAATCTGCATAAAAACCTAAATGACCTGTATGCACCCCAATAAATGCGGTCTCTTCCAATCGATTTTGATATGTATGAAAGGCTTTTAGAAATGTTCCATCTCCACCGACAGATATAGCAAGATCTGGCTCTTTTTCATCATATACTAAAGAGAATTCTTCTAAATACTGACGCATTCTACCTTTTAATTTATCTGATTTCTGGTCACCTTTTGACAGGATACTAAAACGCATTTCAAACCACCTCTATTATGTATGATTTTCTTTATTTGAGTGATATACTCGTTGTGCTTCTAATATTTCATCTTTAATTTTTGACATTTCTTCATCTAATTTGAAAGCTGCTTCTGCTGCATTCTTCAATCTTGCTTGCACTTTTTCTGGCATTTGACCAGCATATTTATAATTCAATGAATGTTCATTTGTTGCCCAAAAATTCATCGCTAATGTGCGTATTTGTATTTCTGCAACTAGAAACTTAGTTCCATGAATGGTTTCGACAGGGTATTCAATAATTAGATGATAGGATCGATACCCACTTTCCTTTTTGCGTCTAATATAATCACGTTCTTCGATTACTACAAAATCTTGACGTGATTTCAGACGCTCTACAATATCATAAATATCATCAACAAACTGACATACTACTCTTACTCCCGCAATATCTTGTAAATCACTTTCTATTTTATCCATAGGAATATTCTTTCGATTCATTTTCTCTTTTATACTAGAAATAGGTTTCACTCTTCCAGTCACAAATTCAATTGGTGAATGATTTGTTTCATGTTCAAACTGACTACGCATGCCCCTTAATTTAACTTTTAATTCTTCTACCACCTGTGCATAAGGTGCCAAGAAAGTTTTCCAATTCATGCCGTGCACCACCTATTCTTTATCTATGTATATCTTACCATATTTAACAATTAGTTTACGAAAACTTCTTATCTTTCGAGTATAATTTTTGCATTTTTTTATAAATACACGCACAATAAGAATGAAGAGTGACTAATACTTTTTGGAGTTATTTAGATGAAAACAAGTAATGGTCTAATAAATATTGTAAAAGGAGGCATATACTTTGTCTCAAGAAATAGAAATTGAATATAAGAATTTATTGACAAAAAATGAATACGAGCAATTATTATCTTTTTTTCAAACTTATCGTTATACAGAAAGTACGCAAGTGAATCATTACTTTGAGACAAAAGATTTCTCACTAAAGAAACATGGTGCTGCACTTAGAGTTCGTCTAAAAAATAATATGTACATTGCGACACTAAAAGAGCCCAATCCAAATGGACCTGGATTATTAGAAACACACGAACCAATTTCAAAGGAAACTTTTAATAAATGGATCACAGACAATATTGATTTACCAAAGAAAATTCTGATGCAACTTTCTGATATTAATACGAATCTACTCAAATATGGCGGGAAATTAGAAACAATACGTATGGAAATCCCTTATCAGGATACATTAGTGGTACTCGATCATAGCAAATATAACAATAAAGAAGATTTTGAATTAGAATTAGAAACAACAGATGCTGATTTTGGAAAAAAGGTTTTTGACGAGATACTGGCTAAATTTCACATACCGAAACGTGATACGAAAAACAAAATTCAGCGTTTTTATGATTCAATCTAGGCTATAATCTAATACCTAACTGTTCAATAACAGTTCTTCCATATTAACACTGTACTTTATCATGAATCACTTTATTTGCTAGTTTATCTGTCTAACTGTTACAATATAGTAACAATTATGAACTTTCTTTAACAATTTCAGAATTCATAAGTTGTTGAAACAGTTACATGTTTTACCCATAATACGTGGATGAAAGGTTTGGAAGAAATGAAAGAAGCAGGATCTATTTATGAAGCTATTGGTGGACAAGAAAAAATCAATCAATTGGTAGAAGCATTTTATAGCAGGGTAAGTAAACATCCAG